>CAMJQX010000126.1 GCA_946408145.1 uncultured Clostridia bacterium | reverse complement strand
GGGACAACTATGAATGTTACCCGATTGCCTGCTGAGCAACGCGAAACTGTCTGATCAGGGGATCGTACCGGTTGATCGTCAACGCTTCCTTCAGCTGACGACGGTGATGATGTTCGAAAGAAGATAGTGGAACAGGGGATAAGACGTGTTCTCATTCTCTATGTAGGCACTGCGCAGATCCCAGGTATCAGAGGGATCGTCGGGATTGACGCCGGTATAATCCCCCCGGAACACGAAATCTACGTTCCCGCGCCTGAACTGCTCGATGGCGGCGTCCATTGCCTCCTGGGTCCCGGGGGCCGCAGCCTGCAGGTTCAGATCGACCATCTCCACCCAGCCCTTTTCAAATCCGGCGGAAACGTCCGTCCCGTGGATATGGCCGGAGACGACGGATTCGATCTTCCTGCCCGCCAGGACCGCATCCACCGCCGCGAGCACATAGGGTTCCCAGCAGATCCTCGCAGTCACCAGAGAGGCGCCGGGGGCGACCTCCGACATGCTCTGATTGAAGCCGACGAAATAGACGTTCCGGCTCTGGGAAGCCTCCTCGCAGGCGATGGCGGGGCCGATGGTGTCGGTATGCTGGGAGATGATTACGCAACCGTCGGCGATCAGCTTTTCCGCCGCGCTCTTCTCCAGGGCATAGCTGCTCCAAGTCTCCGTGTAGCGGACGCGCATCACCGCCGTCGGCACCACGGAGCGGATGCCAAGCAAGAAGGCGGTGTAGCCGGAGATGACCTCCGAGGTGGGAAACGCCGCCACAAAGCCCACCTTGGCCTGGTTTTCCGAAAGGATCCCCACCGAGATCATCTGACGGATCTTCATGCCCGCGGCGATCCCGCTCACATAGCGGCCCTGGTAGGCTTCGCCCTTGAAGCTGTGGTAATTCTCCGGCGGGGTCATAGCGCTCATGTCCATATAAGAAGTCTGGCAGAACTGGATATCGGGGTATTCCGGCGCAAGCTCCATCACCTTTTCGCTGTAGCCGTTGAAGAAAATGATATCACAGCCCGCGCCGGCCAGTTCCCGGAGGGGTTCTTCCATCTCGTCGTCCAGCACGTTGCTGCACGTCAGGATCTCCACCCGCTCTCCGTATTTTTTCTCCACCGCGTCTTTTGCGAGGGAGAAGTTATAGGTGTAGGGCGTGCTTTCGTCGTTGTCATAGATAAAGCCGATTTTCAGATGGTCCTTCCCGGAGGAAAGATTCAAAAGCCGGAAACAGCCGATGAAAACAGCCATGACGACCAGGCAGGTCAGCGCGGTCGAGATATATACCCGCTTCATTCCTCCGCTCCTTTCTCCTCCGGAGAAGCGTCCTTCCCCTCGATCTTCATCTCGGCGGCCTGGATCTTTTTGTCCTCCTCGACGCGGCGTGTGAGTTCCTCCTGCCCTTCCGGATCCACCTGCTGGATCTCCGCGCGCTTCTGGGCATAGATCTTGTCCAGATCGATCACACCCTTTTCCACCAGGCGGAGGAAGGCGTCCAGGGCATCGGGGTCGAACTGCGTGCCCCGACCGCGCTTCATCTCGTTCATAACGTAGTCTGTGTCCATATGATTGCGGTAGACCCGGTTGGAGGTCATGGCGTCGAAGGCGTCGGCCACGGCGATGATCCGGCCGAACAAGGGGATCTCCTCTCCCTTCAAACCGTCCGGATACCCGCGTCCGTCGTACCGTTCATGGTGATACCGGGTGCCGTCCACCACATGCTCCACCAGGGTGAAATCCTTCAGGATCTCCGCGCCGCCGACCACATGGGACTTCATTGTCGCGTATTCCTCGTCGGTCAGCCGCCCGACCTTGTTCAGCACACTGTCCGGGATGCCGATTTTGCCGATGTCGTGCATCTGTGCGGCCTTCCGCAGGCCGGACAGCGCCCTGCTGCGCTGCCACCATTTGAAGCAGTTCATCTCCTGGGCGATCAGCACCGAATACTCCGCCACGCACATGGAGTGCTGGTGGGTGCGCACGTCCTTGGCGTCCACGGCGTTTGCGATGGCCATGACGGTCTCGTTGGCCATGTTCAGCTTGATCTGCTGCTTATTCAGCTGCCGCTGCACCACGAGCCAGGTGAACCAGATCAGGAACAGGGAGAGAATCAGCAGCATGTAGATCCGAAATCCCCGCTGTTCATAGAATTCGCCCTCTTTGATCAGCTCGAATTTGCGTTCCTCCAGGACCCGATCCCCCGCGCTGTCGAGGATGGCCAGGTGGAAGGTGTATTCCCCCGCGGGGAGATTGACGTAAATGATGTTGTTCAGGCTGTTCTGGGGCACGATAGTCCACTGGGTATCGTAGCCGTCCAGGAAATAACCCACGTTGGGCTCCTGGATGGTATAATTCAGGATCTCCGGACTCAGCTCCACCCGGCTGACGCGCTGCCCCACCGTGATGGCCCCCGTGCGGGCCGGGGGCTGCAGCACGCCGTCCAGCCGGACGGAGGCCAGCTGCATCCGGTAAGAGCGGATGTCGCTGTTGTATTTTTCCACGTCGATGATATAAACGCCCGTGTCACAGGGGAGGAACAGCTCCCCGTTTCCGTTGTAGTAGTTCCAGGAATTGGCGGTCAGGGAGGTGCCCAGCCCTCTCCGCGCGTCCAGCAGTTCCCAGGCCACGTCCCCGCCCGCGACCAGTTCGTCCCGCTCCACCACATAGATCCCGGCGCTGGACATGACGAACAGCGTGTCCTCGTCCTTGACCCAGATGTCGTAATTGTTGAAGTAGGGAAATTTATCCAGCGTGCGGACGGAGCCGTTTGGCTCCATATAGCACAGGCTGTTGCTGGTCACGATGAATACGCCCTCGGATTTCGGGTCCTTGATCGTACGCAGGATGACACCGCTGCTGAGCCCGTCATCCCGGGTCAGCATGTCCGCCACTTCTCCGTCCTTCAGCACGGCGATGCCGTCGCCGTCGGTGCCTGCCAGGATCGTGCCGTCGCCCCGCTCGGTCAGGGTCAGGATCATGGAGTTGATAAGCCCGTCCTCGTTGCGGATGGTCCGCCGGATCTCATGGTCCCGGATATAGCTGATCCCGGTATCGCCTGCGGCCAGGATCGTCCCGTCCGAAAGCCCCATCACGATCCGGGCGCGGTTTCCGAAGCTGCCGTTCTCCGCGTTATAAGCCCAGCTTTCGCCGTCCGGCGCATATTCCAACAGGCCGCTGCCGTAGGTGCACACCCACAGGTGGTCCTGCTCATCCACATACATGCAGCGGATGCGCTTGCCGGTGAGCGCCGCGGTCAGGTCGTTCTCGATCTGTTTGCTGCAGGTCCTGTCCACCACGTCCAGCCCCTTGTCGGTGCCGATGTAATAGCAGTCCTGCCAGGAGACGATGGCGTTGACCACCCGGCGGTCCATGCCCACGGCGCCGTACACGTCCTTGAAGGGGGATTTGGCCAGCCGCAGGAGGCCGAGGCGGGAGGAGGTGAACCACAGGTTGCCCTGATAGTCGTAGAGCATGTTGTCGATGGAGTTGTTGAAATCGTTGGTGTTCATCCTGTGATAGCCGGCGGAGTCTATGTAGGATACGCCGCTGTCCGTGGAGATGAACAGGGTCCCGTCGCTCAGGTAGTTCAGGTTGTTGATGTTGTTTACGTCCTCGCAGGTGATGACGTCCATCTGCCTGAAATCGTCGCGGGAGACGTCGTAGCGATAAATGCGGTTGGTGGCGGTGCCCACCATCAGCGTCCCGTCCGGCGCGAAGGCGCAGCAGTTGAACTGATCCTCTCCGTCCGTCAGCGCCATGGAGCTCTGGATGCTCCCTTCCTTCATCAGGAAAAGCCGCCCGCCGGAGGCGATGGCCGCCACATGTCCGCGCTGGTCGGCGGCGATGCTGTCTGCGTAGTTCACCTCCTGCAGGGTGTTGGCGGCCTTCAGGCCGTTGTTCATCATCAGGATCTGCAGGCTGCCGGTGGTGCCGACATAATAGTATCCGTCGGAGGCGCGGATGATGCACCGCACGGAATTAGAAGGAAGGCCGCTGGACTCGTCCAGCACGTTCACCACCTTTTCCCGGATCACGATGGCCAGCCCGTTGTCGTTGGTGCCGATCCACAGGCGGCCCTCCTCGTCCACATAGAGGCAGTTCACGTTTTTGACGGATTCATAATTGTCCACCCAGCGGAATTCCCGCCCGTTGTAGCGATACAGTCCTGCGTAGGTGCCGATCCAGAGGACGCCGTCGTTGGTCTGGGCGATGTCGTTGGCCTCGCCGCAGGGCAGGCCGTTGGAGCTGCTGTAAACGCTCTGGACATAATCGTTGTAATCGACGGGCTCTGTGGCGGCGGCCGCCGCTTCGGCGGGGGAGGAGAGGGACAGCCCCATGGCCAGGCATAGGATCACCGCCGCCGAAGCGGTCCCGCCCCGACGCACGGTCCAGGCGCTGCGGCGACTATTCCGCCAGCGCCGGACCAGGATCACCAGATACACAGCGGCGATGGTAATCACCTTATCGACGAATTCCAGTGCCAGCTGGCCCAGGAGGTAGCACAGGAAGGGTGGCCATTCCTTGTCCAGCAGGAAGTTGACGACGCCGTCGCCCCATTTGTTGCCGGTATAGCCGTCGGAGAGCAGGAGATTCACCGGCACAGACACGATCAGGGCCGTGAGCATGGCCAGGGAAGCGGCCTTCATAAAGCCGTAGAACTGATCGAACCAGCTGCGCTTCGCCGCGATCCCCACGATGAAGCCCAGGGCGACACTGGTGATCGCATAGGCCGCCGAAAGGTGATTCACCGCGCCGTAGGCCAGGTTCCCCGCAAGGCCCACCATCGCGCCGCACACCGGACCGGCGATATATGCGCACAAGGCCGTGCCGAAGGAATCGGCCCACAGGGGAAGCCCCAGCCGGACGGACAGGAGCCTTCCGCCCACGTTCAGGCATACGCACATCGCCGTAAACAGGACGATCTGCCAGGTTTTCCATTTCTTCATCCCTTTGATTCCCTCCCACATCCTGCAGGAAATCGCTTCATCGGCCCAAGCACGGGACAATGGGCCCGACAGGAAGGAAGCAGCTGCCTGCTCGCCCGGCCCGTCCCTGCGTCTGAAA
>CAMJQX010000125.1 GCA_946408145.1 uncultured Clostridia bacterium | reverse complement strand
TGCCGCGACATCACGAAGGGCAACCCCGCCAAGCGCGTGGAGTACTGCCCGCAGATCATTGCGGCCACCTTTGAAAAATGCATGGAGATCCTGCAGGAGAGGGATCTGCTGTGAGCGGCCTGCCTGTATCCCGCCTGGACGCGCTGATCGCGGAGCAGGAGGGGCTGGAGCGCGTGGACAGAGAGACGATCGAGGCGATCCAGCTGAAAAAGCTGAATCGCCTTTTGGCGCGCGAAAAGGCGCGCGGCGGCTTCTACCGCGATCTGCCCGAGCGGATCCTGTCTCTGGAACATCTGTCCGACCTCCCCTTCACCACCGAGGAGGATCTGGCAAGGCACGCGCCGTCCCTGCTGCTCTGCTCGCAGGCGCAGGTGCAGCGCGTCCTCTCCGACGCGACCTCCGGCACCACGGGCGCGGCCAAGCGCGTCTTCTACACGGAGGATGATCTGGAAAACACGGTGCGGCTCTATATGGCGGGACTGGGCGAGCTCGTCTTCCCCGGCAGCGTCACGCTGATCTGCTTCCCCTTCTCCGGCCCCTTCGGGCTGGGCGAACTGATCGCGGAGGCGATCACGCGCCTCGGCGCGAGGCCGGTGAAGGCCGGCCCTTCCCTGCGCTACGCGGAATATGCCGAGCTGCTGGAAAAAGAAGAGCCCGATACCTTTGTCGGTATGCCCGTGCAGCTGCTGGGGCTGCTGCGCTGCTGCGGCCGGGGCAGCCTGCGCCGCGCCCTCGTCAGCGGGGACGCCTGCCCGGCCAGTGTGATCGAGGGCTGTGAAAGCCTGTTGGGCTCGCGGCTCTTCCCCCACTACGGCTCGCGGGAGATGGGCATGGCCGGGGCGATCTGCTGTCAGGCCCACGCGGGCATGCACCTGCGGGAAAACCACGTCATCGCCGAGATCGTGGACAAAGAGGGGCGGCCGCTCCCCGCCGGGCAGACGGGCGAGCTCGTCATCACGACCGTCGGCATGGAGGCCATGCCGCTCATCCGTTACCGTACCGGCGACTTCACGCAGATCCTGCCCGGCCCCTGTCCCTGCGGCAGCGGGACGATCCGCCTCGGCCGGATCGAGCGGAAGACGGCGGGCCTGAGCGCGGCGGCGCTGGACGAGATCCTGTTCGCGGATCCCGCCGTTGCGGACTGCCGCTACACGCTCCGCGGCAGAGAGCTCGCGATCACGGCGCTCACGGCGGGGAAGCCCTCAGAGGAGACGATCCTGCAGCGCGTGCGCGCGCTGGCGCCCTCGCTCACGCTTAGCTTTTCATGCCGCCCGGCCCATGCGGACGACCGGGCCCTGCACATCGGAAAGCGCGTCCTGGCGCAAAGCAATGCCGCGCCGCTCTGAATACGAAACGGGAACAGGACTCCTCTCGGCGGCCTGTTCCCGTTTTCTGCGGATTTCTCCGTGTTTTGCGTCGGGCGCGCTTGCATCCCGCCGCGGCATTTGATAGAATAATAAAAAGCTCACATACAAAACAACAGGAGGAGAGACCGTATGCGCAAGACGAAGATCATCTGCACCATCGGCCCGGCGAGCGAGGATCCCGCCGTGTTCCGGGCCATGTGTCTGGCCGGGCTGAATGTGGCCCGCCTGAACTTCTCCCACGGCACGCACGAGGAGCACCAGAAGAAGATCGACATGATCAAGGCCGTCCGCGAGGAGCTGAATCTCCCGATCGCGATCATGCTCGACACCAAGGGTCCCGAGTACCGCATCCGCACCTTTGAAAACGACAAGATCACGCTCGCCGACGGGGACGATTTCACCTTCACCACGCGGGAGATCGTCGGCAATGAGACGATCGTCTCGGTCAGCTACAAGGGTCTGGCGGAGGACCTCGCGCCCGGCGATCGGATCCTGGTCAACAACGGCCTCGTCATCTTTGAGGTCCGCGAGATCGAGGGGACCGAGATCCGCTGCAAGGTGATCACCGGCGGCGTGCTGTCCAACCGCAAGAGCATGAGCTTCCCCGGCAAGGTGATGCGTCAGGTCTACCTGAGCGAGCAGGACAAGGCGGACCTCCTGTTCGGCATCCGGAACGACGTGGACTTCGTCGCCGCCTCCTTTGTCTCCCGCAGGCAGGATCTGGTCGATCTGAAGGACTTCCTCCGGGCCAACGGCGGCGGGGATATCGACGTGATCGCCAAGATCGAGAACCAGTCCGGCGTGGACAACATCGACGAGATCTGCACCGCCTGCGAGGGCGTCATGGTCGCCCGCGGCGACCTGGGCGTGGAGGTCCCGTTCACGGAGCTGCCCGCCATCCAGAAGTATCTGATCACCAAGTGCCGCATGCTCGGCAAGCGCGTCATCACCGCGACCGAGATGCTCGAGAGCATGATCACGAACCCCCGTCCCACCCGCGCCGAGATCAGCGACGTGGCCAACGCCGTATACGACGGCACCAGCGCCATCATGCTCTCGGGCGAGTCCGCCGCGGGCAAATACCCGGTCGAGGCGCTCAAAACCATGGGCGAGATCGCCGAGGAGACCGAGCGGCACATCGACTACACGGAGCATTTCCGCACGCAGGCCTTCGTGATCCGCAACCGCGTCGACGCGATCTCCCACGCGGCCTGCACCATGGCCGTGGATCTGGACGCGAAAGCCATCATCGTCACCTCGCTCAGCGGCCTCACGGTGCGCATGGTCTCGCGTTTCCGCGTGCCGATCACGATCCTCGGCCTCGCGACCGGGAAGAAGGCCTGGTACAAGCTCGCGCTCTCCTGGGGCGTGGTGCCCCTGCTGACCGAGCATTTCCCGAGCATGGAGGTGCTCAACTACTACGCGCTGCGCGCGGCCAGAGACGCACTGGGCCTGCAGAAGGGCGACACCGTCGTCATGACCGGCGGCGACACCAGCGGCGCGAGCGGCAACACCAACGTCCTGCGCATCGAGAGCATCGGTTGAAAAGAATATACATAGACAAAAACGCAAAACAGCCGCCGGGATACTCCCGGCGGCTGTGGTTCTTTTGTTTGTTCAGCTCAGGTTTCCCGTCGCGTACATGACGGCGCTCAGCGCGACCACAGGCGCGGTCTCGCAGCGGAGGATGCGCTCGCCCATCGAGCAGATGTGCAGCCCCGCGATCTTCGCGAGCTTCGCCTCAAATTCGGCAAAGCCGCCCTCCGGCCCGGTGACGATGGCTGCGCTGGCAATGCCGGGGTTCGCGTCGAGCACTTCATTGAGCTTCTCCCGCTCGCCGGTCTCGTACATGAACAGGGCGAGATCGGTGTGCACCGCCTCATTCAGCGCGTCGGCAAAGCTGCCGGCCCAGCCGACCTCGGGGATGATGCCGCGGCCGGACTGCTTGGCGGCCTCCTCGGCGATGCGCTGCCAGCGGTCGATCTTCTTTCCCGGCGTCTCTGGCTTTGCCACACAGCGCTCGCACTGGAAGAAGAGGATGCGCGCCGCGCCGGCCTCGACCGACTTCTGGATGATGTACTCGGTCTTGTCGCCCTTGGGCAGGCCGCAGAGCACCGTCACCTTCACGCTCGGCTCGCTCGTGCAGGGCACGACCTCGACGACCTCAAACTCGGCCTCCTCCTTGTCCGCGCGCACCAGGCGGCACTTATAGTCCGTCCCCTGCGTGTCGCAGATGGTCACGTCCTCCCCCGGGCGGATGCGCAGCACCTGCACATGCTCGGCGTCGCGGCCGCGGATGATCGCCGTGCCGCCCAGAAGGTTGGTCCCGGCCATGAAGAATCTCGCCATACTCAGCACCTCTCGCATCGTTTCTGATGTAGTATTGTGGTTATTATGGCACATTTTCACGCCCTTTGCAATAGGCTGGCGTGAGGTGATTTCGCATGAACGACCGGGAGATCCGCCAGAGGCTCCGCGGCTTTGACGCCGTGTGGGCGCGCGTGCGCGGCGGGCGGGGGAAGGCCGCATCGGACAGGACGCGGGACATGCCGCTCATGCCCCGCCGGCGCGGCCGTCCCTGCCGACGGCGCTGATCCGGAAAAAGCGGGGAGAATAAATCTTAAACTCTCTGAAACAAGCGTTCAGCTTCTTGCAATTTTCGGAAGCGCATGTTATTATGTGAACCAGAGGAATTATTTTCCCCGACAGAGAAGAGTGCATTGCGCGCTTACAAAGGAGAATGAACCATGAATAAGAAATTGATCGGCATCGCGCTGATCCTCTGCATGCTGCTGTCCTTCGCCCCGGCGGCCGCTTTTGCGGAGGAACCGGCGGATCCGGAAGCGCAGGAGATCCTGTTCATCGACGAAACCCCGGCCGGGGAGGCCGTCGAGGAGGCGGCCCCCGCGGAAGAGCCCGCGGAGGACGAGGTCTTTGAGGTCCTGCCTGAGGAAGTGCCCGCCCCCGCCGAAGCGGCGGAGGAAGCCGCTGAAGAGGCCCCCGTCGAGGAGGCCGTTGAAGAGGCGGCCCCTGAGGAAGAGCCTGCCGAAGAGGCGGTCTCCGCGGAAGAAGCTGTCGAAGAGGAGGTCCCCGCCGAGGATGCGGACGACGCCGTGTCCGACGAGCCCGCCGGCGCCAGCCCCTGCGGCAGCAACGTCTATTATGAACTCTCGGGCGACAATATGCGGGTGTACGGCAGCGGTGCGATGACCAGCTCCCCGTCCGGCAACCCCGTCACCCTCACGGTGGAGAGCGGCGTGACCGAGATCTGCGCCAACGCCTTCGCAGGCTGCACCCGGCTGACGACCGTGACGATCCAGGGCAGCGGTGTCCTGATCAGCTCACGCGCCTTCATGGGCTGCACCTCGCTCAAGACCATCCGCTTCACCGGCAACGCCGCCTACATCGACAGCACCGCCTTCACCAATGTTGTCGGCACGGTCTACTACCCCGCCAATAACAGCACCTGGAACGGCATCATCAATTACGGCTACGGCGGCACCCTGACCTGGCAGGCCGAGGGCGGCAGCCCCTCCCAGAACGGCTGGGTCAAGAACGGCAGCTACTGGTACTACTACGAAAACGGCCAGATGGTCACCAGCGCCTGGCGGCAGGACTACAAGGGTCTGTGGTACTATCTGGGCTCCGACGGCGCCATGGTCACCAACGCCATCATCAACTCCGGCGGCAAGCA
>CAMJQX010000124.1 GCA_946408145.1 uncultured Clostridia bacterium | reverse complement strand
ATGTGTTTTTTCATTTCAATAATCCTTTCCTTATAGGCTCCCCTGTGCAAGGGGAAAGCGGGTTTGCGCCGCCGGGGGCGGGAAAAGCAAACACGCTTTCTCCGCAGCCGCGCCGCTTTGCGGGCAGGTCTTGGCGCCTGCACGCAAACGGCAGTCGCGGCAAGGCGGGCAAAGCTGTCAGCGAAGCTGACTGAGGGGTTTGCCCGTTCCTCTGCGCTTTCGCTTACGCCTCCGGCAGGGAAGCCGCGACGGCGGACTGCCCCACGCGGCGGAACTTTTCGTCGGGCAGGGCCAGACGCAGCTTCGCGCCGAGCGCCGGGTACTCGTCGGCGAGCACCTTTCTGCAGGTCTCCAGCAGCACATCCCCGCCCTTGCCGGACATCACACGGCCCAGCAGCAGGAGGTTTTCGCAGCCGTAGAGATCGTAATAGTAGGCCAGCGTGTGGGCCAGATAGCAGCCGATGCTGCGGTAGACGGCGGCGGCGCGGGGATCGCCCGCCTCCATCAGCTTCTGCACGACCTTTAGCTTCTCGGCGGGAGACAGACCCTCGTCCAACTCAATGCCCGCCGGCGCGGCCAGCTTGATGACGCCGTCCTGCGAGAAGTACTTGACGCCGCATCCGATGTCGCCGCTCCACTCGTCACGCATGGCGCCGGGATTGGCGTCGACGGGGACGAAAGCGAGCTCGTTGAGCCAGCCGGTGATGCGCCCCTCGGTGTCGACGTAGCCTACGGCCTCGCTGGTGCCCATGGCGATGCCGAGCACGTTGTTGGCCCCCAGGCTCATGGCCCCGGCCAGCGCGGTCACGTCGCCGTCGTTGACGACGCTGTAGGGGATGTCCCCGAAGGTGTCGGTAATGGCGCGGATGTAGATGTCCTTGACCTTCTGCTCAAAGAGATCCTTCGGCACCTTGAGAAAGAGAGAGGCGTTCATGGTGCGGTTGTTGATATATACACCGGCCGAAGAGACGCCGACCGCGTCCACCCGCGGCAGATGCTCTGCGGCGGACTTGAGAGCTGCGACGATGCCGTTGTAGTGGTAGTCCGGGTCGGCGGTGGTCTTGGGATACCAGACGACCTCTTCGGAGTAGACCGGCTCGCCGTCGATGACGGCGGATACCTTCCGGTCGCTGCCGCCCGCGTCGAAGCCGATGCGGCAGCCTTCGGTGTGCCCGCCGATGGCCTTGGGCTCGTCGTGCGCCTCGGGCAGCACGTCTGCCGTGACGATCTCAAAGGGATGCTCAAAGACGTTTGCCATGTAGTCCCAGTCGAATTCCTGCTGTCCGCCGGCGCAGTAGACCGAGCGCAGATAGTCGGCCATGGCCTCGCTCCCGCGGACGTAGATGCGGAAGCCGCCCTTCATCCAGAGCATGGTCTTGACCAGGCGCTCAATGTAGTAGCGATCGGCGGCCTCCATCTCCGGCGTGCCGTGGATGAAGGTCTCCACCGCGGCCATCTGGCCGCCGGCGCGCTCCACGGCGATGCCGATCGGCTGCCGGGCGTCGGCCAGGAAGGCCGTGTTGAAGACGTGCAGGGGCAGGAATGCGGGGTCCAGCTCGGGAACGTTGCGGATGCTGCAGGGGATACCCAGGTGATTCATAAGACGCCCTCCCGTCATGATGCGATCTTTTTTGTTTCCGCCCCTCGCGGGCGGAAGACGCGTCTATTATAACATGCCTTTTCGCCGCTGTCACCGTCTATTTGAACAAAAATTTCAAAAAATATTTGTGTTGAAATTTTCTTTCAGGACTGGTAGTATAAAGACATCAGGACACGTCCGATTGCCTGACGGCATGCAGTCGGATCTGAAAGGAGTGTTTTCGGATGGACAGAAGCAAAATGATCGAAAGCCGGGAATGGATCCGCGCGGAGCTGGATCGCTGCGTGGAATTCTGGCTGAAAAACGGCATGGACCCGATCAACGGCGGCGTCTACACCTGCCTCGACCGCGAGGGGAAGATCTTCTCCACGGACAAGAGCGTGTGGATGCAGGGCCGCTGCGGCTGGATCTTCGCCTGGCTCTGCCGCCTCTACGGCGTGAAGGAGGAATGGCTCGCCGCCTCGAAGAGCTGCCTGGACTTCATGGAGGCCCACTGCATCAACCGTGAGGCCGGCGGCCGCATGTACTTCACCGTAACCGCCGACGGCAGGCCCCTGCGCCAGCGGCGCTACTGCTTCTCCGAGGCCTTCTACGCCATGGCCAACGCCGAGTACTACGGCGTCACCGGCGAGCGCGAGTGCCTGGAGCGGGCGCGCAGAGCCTACGACCTCTACTGGGATCTCAACCACGGCATGCCCGACCCGACCGGCCTCGGTCCCAAGACCGTGCCCGAGACCCGCAGCGGCCGTTCCTTCGGCATCCCGATGATCTATCTGAACGTGACGAGCGTGCTGATGCGCGTCGACCCGGAGCACAAGGCGCTTTATGAAGAGCGCGCCGCCTCCTGCGTGGAGGACATCTTCCGCTATCATGTGAAGGACGAGCTCGGCTGCGTGCTCGAAAACGTCGGTCCCGAGGGCGAGGCGCGTCTGGACTTCACCGAGGGCCGCATTGTCAACCCGGGCCACGACATCGAAGGCGTCTGGTTCCTGCTGGAGCACGCGAAGCGCAGCGGCGACAGGGCGCTGGTCGAAAAGGCCGAGACCATCTTCAACCGCGCCATCAACGCCGGCTGGGACAAGGAGTACGGCGGCCTGCTGTACTTCATCGACTGCCTGGGCCGCCCGCCCGAGGCCTATGAGCACGATATGAAGCTCTGGTGGCCGCACGACGAGATCCTGATCTCCTCTCTCATGCTCTACCGCGACACCGGCAAGGAGGAGTATCTGGAATGGTTTTACCGGACGCTCGACTACAGTCGGGAGCACTTCTCCGACCCCGCCTATGGAGAGTGGTACGGCTATCTGCGCCGGGACGGCAAGCCCACCGAGCCCCCCTGCAAGGGTTCCACCTTCAAGGGGCCCTTCCACCTGCCGCGCATGCTGAGTATGGTGGACGTCATGCTGGGCGAGATCCTGGGGGAGTGAGAGATCCATGGCCGAAAATGTATTCGAGACCATCAGCCGGGCCTACTATGACCTGACGGCCGCGGAGAAAAAGACGGCCGACTACGTCATGAAGCACCATGACGAAACGCAGTATATGTCCATCGCCGAGCTCGCCGACGCCAGCGGTGTGGCGGAGGCGACCGTCTCCCGCTTCTGCCGCCGGCTGGGCTACAAGGGCTACAACGCCTTCAAGCTGGCCATCGCCAACGCCGCCGCCGTCGGACGGCAGGAGGGGGATCAGCTCTCCGGCCAGATCCGCGAGGACGACAGCCTGGAGGACATGAGCCGCAAGCTCTACTCTGCGGACCTCGCCGCCATGGCACAGACGCTCGAGCGCCTCGACCCCGAGCGGATCGCTGTCGCGGTCGACAGCCTCGAGAGCGCGGGGAAGGTCCTGTGCATGGGGCAGGGCGGCTCGATGGTGATGGCCTCCGAGGCCGCGCACCTCTTTTCCACCGTCAGCGGCAAATTCTTCCCGGTCAGCGACTCGCACAGCCAGGTCATCGCCGCGGCCAACATGGAGGAAAATGACGCGCTGCTGTTCTTTTCCTATTCCGGCGCCACACGGGAGATGTCGGAGACGCTGAACGTCGCCCGCTCGCGCGGCGCGAGGGTGATCCTCATCACGCGCTTCCCCCGCTCGCCCGGCGCCGCGCTGGCCGACGTGGTGCTCTGCTGCGGCTCCAATGAGAGCCCCCTGCAGCTCAGCTCCGTGCCCGCCAAGATCGCGCAGCTGTTTTTGATGGACGTGCTGTTCTCCGCGTTCTGCCGCCGGGACATGGAGCGCTGCCGCGCAAGCCGCGCGCGTGTGGCTGAGGCGCTGGCGGAAAAACACCTGTGAAACAGCTCATGTCATGATTTGAAACATGACGGGTTGCCTCAGTTTGGCGGCCCGTCATTTTTACTAAAAACCGGCAGGCGGATTTGTACAGAACATAAAAATAAATTTCAATCAGTCGCTTTTCTGAAAAAAACTTTCAAAATCAGATTGACATTGGACCAAAACTTCGCTACAATTCAAGCTGTAAAGACCGGCGGCGAAGACGCCGCCGCGATCCCCAAAAATTTTATAGGAGGAACATCATGAAGAAACTGTTTGCACTGATGCTTGCGCTGATCATGGTCTTCGCGCTTGCGGCTCCCTCCGCTTTTGCGGACGACGCCGTGGAGATCACCCTGTGGACCTATCCCATCGGTCAGTGGGGCACTCAGGAAGTCGTTGACGAGTTGATCGCCGGCTTCGAGGCCGCCAATCCCGGCATCAAGGTCGAGGTCCAGTACCTCGCATACGCCGACGGTGACGACAAGGTCAACACCGCTCTCGAGGGCGGCAATGCCCCCGACCTGATCATGGAAGGTCCCGAACGTCTGGTCGCCAACTGGGGCGCCAAGGGCTACATGGTTGATCTGGCCGATATGTGGGACGACACCGACAAGGCCGAGATCTTTGAGAGCCTGCAGGACTCCTGCACCAATGCGGACGGCAAGGTGTTCGAGTATCCCGTCTGCATGATCGCGCACTGCATGGCCGTGAACGTCACCCGCTTTGAGGAAGCCGGCGTTGCGGACGTGCTTGACCGCGAAAACCACACCTGGACCACCGAGGGCTTTATCAAGGCCGTCAATGCTCTGAGTGAGACCAACCCCAATGTCGCGGCAATCTACTGCAGCGGCCAGGGCGGCGACCAGGGCACCCGTGTTCTGATCAACAACCTCTACGGCGGCACCTTCACCAACCCCGAGCACACCGCCTACACTGTCAACTCCCCCGAGAACATCAAGGCTCTCCAGCTGCTCGTCGACCTGCCCGGCATCAACTTTGACCCGGCCATCAACGGCGGCGAAGAGATCCAGCTTTTCCGTCAGGGCATCCTCGACATGGCCTTCTGCTGGAACCTGATCCAGCAGACCAACACCGACAACAACGATGCCGGCCTGACCAATGACGGCGATGAGATCGAGTTCATGGCATTCCCGGCTGAGGACGGCAACGCCAAGCTCGGCCTCGGTATCTGGGGCTTCGGTATCTTCGACAACGGCGACGCTGCCAAGATCGACGCCGCCAAGACCTTCATCAAGT
>CAMJQX010000123.1 GCA_946408145.1 uncultured Clostridia bacterium | reverse complement strand
GCGCCCGGAACGGGAGACTACCATAAGCGCCTGTGCGTGCAGGCCTATGACGTGTCCGAGCTGCTCCGCGAAGGCGAAAACGAGCTGCTTGTCACCATCGGCGACGGCTGGTATCGCGGTAGCGTGGGCATCGACGGGCTGCGGAACTTCTACGGCGAGGATTTGGCGCTGCTCTGCCAGCTGGAGATCGACGGCGAGGCCGTCCTCTGCAGCGACGAGAGCTGGGAGGCCAGCCAGAGCGGCCCGACGCGTGAGAACGATCTCCAGCAGGGCGAAGCCTATGACGCCCGCCGGGAGACGATCGCCGACTGGCACTATGTCACCGTGCGGGACTTCGGCTATGAAAACCTTTGCGGCGAGGCCTTCGTGCCGATCACCGAGCACGAGCGCTTTGAAGGCACGCTCCTTACCACGCCGAACGGCGAGACCGTGATCGACTTCGGGCAGAACCTCGCGGGCTATACCGAGATCTTCGTGAACGCCAAAGCTGGACAGAAGCTGACGCTCCGGCACGGCGAGACGCTGGACGAGAACGGGAATTTTACTCAGAAGAACTTCGACCCCGGCGACCGGAACAAAAACGGCATCCCGCAGAAGCTGGAGTATATCTGCAGGGACGGTCTGAACGTCTGGAAGCCGCGCTTCACGATCTTCGGCTTCCGCTATGCGAAGATCGAGACCGACGTCGACCTGACGGACGCGCGCTTTACCGCTGTCGCCGTCTATTCCGACATGGAGCAGACCGCCTTCTTCGAATGCGGAAACGCCGACGTAAATCGGCTTTTTGAAAACAGCCTCTGGTCGATGCGTTCGAACTTCTGCGATATCCCCACCGACTGCCCCACCCGCGAGCGGGCGGGCTGGACGGGCGACGCGGGCGTGTTCGCGCCGACCGGGCTGATGCTGATGGACTGCGCGCCGATCCTGCGCAAGTGGCTGGGCGAATGCCGCCTGGCTCAGCACGAGGACGGGCTGGTGGAGAACATCGCGCCGGTGAACAACGCAGGCTCGATGATCTCCAACATGCTGCAGGGCTCGGCGGGCTGGGGCGACGCCTGCGTGCTGGTGCCCTGGGCCGTTTATGAGGCCACAGGCGATAAAACGATCCTTGAAGAAAACTACGAGATGATGCGCCGATGGCTGGCTTTCTGCGAAAAGCGGGCCGCCAAAACGCGGCCGCACAATCTCTTGAACCCTTATAAGAAATACCTTGTGGACGAGGGCTTCCACTTCGGCGAATGGTGCCAGCCCGGCGTGGACAACATGGACGTGATGAAGAAAACCATGCTGTTCGGCGCGCCGGAGGTCGCCACGGCCTATTACTTCAAGTCCGCCTCGCTGCTGGCAGAGATCGCTTCGATCCTCGGCAAGGCGGAGGATGCGGAAAAATATAAAGAGATCGCGGACGGCGCGAAGAAGGCTTATCGCCATTGCTGCACGAAAAACGGCGCGATCCGCTCCGAGCGCCAGTGCGAGTACGTGCGTCCCGTCGCCTTCGGTCTGCTGGAGGGCGAGGAAGCGCAGGCCGCGGCCGACGCGCTGAACGAGCTGGTGATCAAGAACAATTATCAGCTGAACACCGGCTTCCTCTCCACCCCTGAGCTCTGCCGGGTGCTCTCTGACCACGGCCACACGGACACGGCCTACAAGCTTCTGCTGCAGACCGAGTGCCCCTCCTGGCTCTACGCGGTCAAGCACGGCGCCACCACGATCTGGGAGACCTGGGACGGCGTGCGGCCCGACGGCACGGTGCACGATTCCTTAAACCACTATTCCTACGGCGCGATCTCCGGCTGGCTGCTGGACGGCATCTGCGGCATTCAGCTCCGCGCCGGAACACTCACGATCCGGCCGCATCCGCATCCCTCGCTGGGCTTCGCCGGGGCAGAAAGAAAGACCGTTCTCGGCACGGTCAAAAGCGGCTGGCGCTATGAAAACGACAGGCTGATCTTCAACATTTCCGTTCCTGCTCCGGCGCGCATCGAGCTGCCGAACGGAGAAAAACATGCCGTGGACACGGGAGAGTATCGCTATGAAGTATTATTGTAATCCCATCAACGTCAACTACCGCTACCAGTTCAACGCCGACCCCCGCAAGGGCGGCGCGCTGCAGATCTGCCGCGAGGCGGCCGATCCCTCGATGATCCTCTTCAAGGGACGCTACTACATCTTCGCCTCCATGACGCTGGGCGTCTGGGTCTCGGACGATCTGGCAAATTGGGAAAACCGCCGTCTGCCGGACGAGCTGCCGCTCTATGATTACGCGCCGGACGTGCGCGTGATCGGGGACTATGTGTACTTCTGCGCCTCTGCGCGGGAGCACAACTGCGATCGCTGGCGCACGAAGGATATCCTGAACGGCCCCTATGAAAAGCTCGAGGGCAGCTTCCCGTTCTGGGACCCGAACCTGTTCCTTGACGACGACGGGCGTGTGTATTTCTATTGGGGATGCTCCAACGAGACGCCGATCTGGGGCGTCGAGCTCGACCCCGAGACGATGCTGCCCATGGGCGAGAAGGTCGCGGTCGTGGAGGGTCATCCCTACGAGGTCGGCTATGAGCGCATCGGTGAGGATAATAGCACTCTTCCCGCTGCTGCGGAAGTGATCGAGGCGAAGTATCAGGCCTTTGTGAAGGCGCAGGGCGTGCCGGAGGAACACCTTCCCGCCGACGTGCGCCCCCTGATCCGCGGGATGTTCTCGGACAAGCCCTATATCGAGGGCGCCTGGATGGACAAGCACGAGGGGAGGTATTATCTCCAGTATGCCGCCCCCGGCACGCAGTACAACACCTATTCCGACGGCGTCTATGTGGGCGAGAGCCCGCTCGGTCCCTTCTGGCTGGCGGAAAACAATCCTTATTCCTATAAGCCCGGCGGCTTCCTGCCCGGCGCGGGCCACGGCTCGACCATGCGGGACAAGGAGGGACGCTTCTGGCACACGGCGACCATGCGCATCTCCAAAAATCACGACTTTGAGCGCCGCGTGGGTCTCTGGCCCGCGGGCTTTGATGAAGACGGCGAGCTTTTCTGCAATCAGCGCTACGGCGACTGGCCGATGGCGCTTGAGGGCGAGCCCTGGCGCGATCCGGCCTGGATGCTGCTGAGCGCCGGCAAGGCGGCGGCCGCTTCTTCCTTCGTCCACGGCCATGAGCCGGAAAAGGCGACGGAGGAGGACGTACAGACCTGGTGGCGGGCGGCAACGAACAGCCGGGACGAGTGGCTGTGCGTCGACCTCGGAAAGCGCTTCACTGTGCACGCCGTGCAGATCAACTTTGCCGACGACAGGATCGACGTACCCTGCCCGGGAGAGATCCGCCCCGGCTCACAGGCGCGCTACATCGACGAAGCGGAGCATGCGACCCAATGGAAGCTCGAGGGCAGTCTGGACGGCGAGAGCTGGTTTGTCATCGAGGACAAGTCCGACGCCGGGACCGACCTTTCGCATGATCTCATCGTGCGCGAGGAGGGCTTTGCCGCCCGGTATCTGCGCCTCAGCGGCATGGCCGTGCCTTTTGAACAGGCCCCCTGTGTGTCCGGCCTGCGCGTTTTCGGCCTGGGTGACGGAGAGAAGCCTGCCGAGCCGGTCTTCACCGCGGCGCGGATGGGCGATCTCGACATGATCGTACAGATCGCCGAGCAGTCCGACGCCCTGGGCTATAACATTCTCTTCGGTTCCTCACCGGATAAGCTCTATCACAGCTATATAGTCTTTCAGGCCGGTTCCCGGCGCGTCGGCGCGCTGATCAAGGGCCGCGAAACTTACGTCCGGGTGGACGCCTTCAACGAGAACGGCATCACGGCGGGCAAGTGCGTGAAACTGTAAGGAGGATATAACATGGCATTTCCGAAAGGGTTTCTAATCGGCGCGGCGACCGCCGCCCATCAGGTCGAGGGCAACAATATCCACAGCGATTACTGGCTGCAGGAGCAGCTTCCGCACACGAGCTTCACCGAGCCCAGCGGCGAGGCCTGCGACCACTATAACCGCTATGAAGAGGACATCAAACTGCTGGCCGAGGCCGGGCTGAACGCCTACCGCTTTTCCATCGAGTGGGCGCGCATCGAGCCGGAGGAAGGGCAGTTCGACGAGGGCGAGATCGAGCACTACCGCGACGTGATCCGCTGCTGCAAGGCAAACGGCGTGGAGCCCATCGTGACGCTGCTGCACTTCACCTCTCCCGCGTGGCTCATCCGCAAGGGCGGCTGGGAAGCGGAGAGCACCGTCGAGTACTTCCGCCGCTACGCCGCCTATGTGACCGAAAAGCTGGGCGCGGAGCTGAACTACATCTGCACGATCAACGAGGCCAACATGGGATTGCAGCTGGCGGCCATTTCCAAGCGCTTCCGGCTCATGGCCGAGCAGGCGGCGAAGGCCGCGGCCTCCGGGGCGAAGAAGGCGGAGGGCACCGTGCAGGTGGGCATGAACTTCGAGAAGATGATGGAAAACGCGAAGTTCGCCGCCATGGAGAACGCCCAGGCCTTCGGCACGCCGCAGCCGCAGATCTTCGTGAGCTCCCGTACGCCGGAGGGCGACGCGCTGGTCTTCCGCGCGCATCAGGCGGCAAAAGAGGCGATCAAGGCGCTCTATCCCAACATCAAAGTCGGCATCACGCTCTCGATGCACGATCTGCAGGCGCTGCCCGGCGGGGAGAGCTTCGCCGAGGCGGCCTGGGATGAAGAGTTCAGACACTACCTGCCGTTCATTCAGGACGATGATTTCCTCGGCGTGCAGAACTACACCCGCACCCAGTACGGACCTGCCGGACAGCTGCCCTGCCCGGAGGGCGCGGAGCTGACGCAGATGGACTACGAGTTCTATCCCGAGGCGCTGGAGCATGTGCTCCGCCGCGTACACGAGGACTTCAAGGGCGACCTGATCGTCACGGAAAACGGCGTGGCCGTCTCGGACGACAGCCGCCGCGTCGAGTTCATCCGCCGCGCGCTTGCCGGTGTGGAGAACTGTGTGAACGACGGCCTCCCGGTCAAGGGATACATGCACTGGAGCCTGATGGACAACTTCGAGTGGCAGAAGGGCTTTTCGATGACCTTCGGCCTCATCGCCGTGGATCGCGCCACGCAGACGCGCACGCCGAAAGAGAGCCTCGCATTTCTGGGAAGCTGCGCGAAAGCGTAATGTGATAT
>CAMJQX010000122.1 GCA_946408145.1 uncultured Clostridia bacterium | reverse complement strand
AGCCCCGCCATAAACGGATCATAAAACGATGCCCGCCTGGTGCGGCGGATATCAAAGGGGGGAGAAGCACCCCGATCTTCTCCGCAGACATGCTGCGCGCTGGAGCTGCTCTGTTTTCGGCCGGGTCTGCGGAGACGGGAGAGACCGGAGCGAAGGCTCTCGTCTCCTCCCTTGAAAAAAGACAGAAAAGGATTGGAAAGGCATGGATCTGGAGAAACTGAAAAACAGCGAGCTGTTCCTGTTCGATATGGACGGTACGCTGTATCTGGGCGACGACGTCTACGACGGCGCGATCGCGCTGATGGAGGACCTGCCCCGGCTCGGGAAAAAGTACATCTACCTGACGAACAACTCCTCCCGCGCGGGGGTCGACTACATCACGCGCCTGCGGCGGCTGGGCTTCCCCTGCGAGGCGGAGAACGTCTTCACCTCCGGCATGGCCACCGGTATGTACCTCAACCAGAACTACCCGGGCGCGTCCGTATATCTCGCGGGGACGCGCGCCTTCTTCCGCGAGCTGCAGAGCTACGGCATCCGCCTCGTCAACGACGAGCAGGGCCATACCGAGGCCTTTGACGTGGACGTGGTGGTGCAGGGCTTCGACACGGAGCTGGTGTATGAAAAGCTCGACAAAGCGGTGCATTTCCTGCGCCGCGGCTCCAAATTCATCGCCGCCAATCCCGACTGGGTCTGCCCGATGCCCGCGGGCGAGGTCCTGCCCGACTGCGGGAGCATCTGCGCCCTGCTGACGGCCTCGAGCGGCGTGAAGCCGGAGTTCATCGGCAAGCCCAACCGCAACATGATCGACGTGATCGCGAAGATGACCGGCATCCCCAACGAGAGGATCTGCGCCGTGGGCGACCGCATCTATACCGATATCGCCGTGGCCCAGAACGCGGGCGCGGTCTCGGTGCTGGTGATGAGCGGGGAGACGGATGAGGCCATCCTCGCCGCCGCCGAGCGCAAGCCCGACTACGTGCTGCCCTCGGTGAAGGAGCTGCACGAGCTGCTCCGGGCATGACCCGCGGGGCGGAGAGCCCGCCCCGATCCCAATACTATGAATTGAAGGTCCCTTATGGCATTGATACTGGATTACGCTTTCCCCATCGCGGCGGCGCTGCTGCTCGTCGTGTTCTACGCGGGCCTGCCCGCGCTGCAAAACTGCAGACTGCCCTCCGCCTCTCCCGAAAGGAGAGGCAGAGGGCTTGACGTTTTGTGGCTCCTGCTGATCACGGGGGTCTACGCTTTCGTCGCCTTTACCGATCTGGGCGATACCGCCGCTCCGCAGAGCTTTGTGCCCATGGCGGGGCAGAGCGCCGTCTTCGGTCTCGAGGAGCGCCCGGCGGAGCTGATGCTCTACACCGGCGTCGGCATGGGCGGCTACCGCATCGAGATCTCCGACAACGGCACGGACTACGCGCCGCTGACCGAGGACTTCACGCAGGACCATGTGGCCGTGCTCAAGTGGCACAGCCTGCCCCTCGAGACGGAGGGGCAGGGCCCCTGCTATGTGAAGATCAGCTGCACCAACGGCGAGCCCTGGCTCGGCGAGGTGGTCTTCCGCGACGCGGAGGGCGCGGCGCTGCCCATCGGCGCTTCGATCCGGGAGCTGGCGGACGAGCAGGCGCTGGTCCCGGAGCGCTACAGCCTCAGCAATTCTACCTATTTCGATGAGATCTATCACGCGCGCACGGCGCTGGAGCACATCGAAGGCCTCTGGCCCTACGAGATCAGCCACCCGCCGCTGGGCAAGATCCTGATGGGCCTGGGCATCCGGCTCTTCGGCATGACGCCCTTCGGCTGGCGCTTCACGGGCACGTTCTTCGGCGTGCTGATGCTGCCGCTGATGTACGCGTTTTTGAAGAAGCTGTACGGCGGCGGGGCCGTGCCCGCGCTCGGCACCGTCGTCTTCGCCGCGGACTTCATGCACTTCGTGCAGACGCGCATCGCCACCATCGACACCTACGGCGTGTTCTTCATCCTGCTGATGTACTATTTCATGTACATCTGGCTCGCGGAGGACAAGCTCTGGGCGCTCGCGCTCTCGGGCCTGAGCTTCGGGCTCGGCGCCGCGAGCAAGTGGATCTGCCTCTATGCCGGGGCAGGCCTCGGCGTGCTGTGGCTGCTGCACTGGCTGCGGCGCTTCCTGCGCCCGGCGGAGGGGGAGAAGGTCTTTCCCGCCTTCGCGAAGAACGCCGCTTTCTGCCTGCTGTTCTTCGTCGCACTGCCGGGGCTGATCTACTATCTGTCCTACCTGCCCTACGGCGCGGCCAGGCAGGCGCAGCCCTTCACGCGGGAGTACTGGGACATCGTATGGAGCAACCAGACCTATATGTTCACCTATCACTCCCAGCTCGTGGCGACGCATCCCTACGCCTCCCGCTGGTACGAGTGGATGCTGAACATCCGGCCCATCCTCTACTACATGGAGACGGGCCCGGCGGGCGAGCGCATCCGCATTTCGGCCTTCCTGAATCCGGCGCTCTGCTGGGGCGGGCTGCTGGCGCTGTTCGTGCTGCTGTACACGGCGGTCTTCCGCCGGGACAGGACCGCGGCCTTCCTGCTGATCGGCTATCTGGCGCAGCTGCTGCCCTGGGTATTCATCGACCGGCTGACCTTCGCCTACCACTATTTCCCGAGCTCGGTCTTCCTTGTGCTGGCGCTGGGCTATGTGTTCGCGCTGATGCGGGACGGCAGGCGGCGCTGGCTCTGGTACGCCGGGGGTTTTGCGCTGGTGAGCGCGGCGCTCTTCGCGCTCTTTTATCCCGAGCTCTCGGCCCATGCGGTGGACGCCTCTTTCGCCGACCGCGTGATCCGCTGGCTGCCGACATGGCCGCTGTAGCCCCTGCCTTCTGAATACGCAGCAGGCCGCCCGTTTGGGCGGCCTGCTGCGCGTTTCATCGGAGGATCAATAGTAGCTCGGCTGGGGGAGACGGTGGTCGAGCAGCACCTTGCCGAAGCAGATGCAGCTGCGCCCGGCGTCGCGCGGGATACTGATGTTGGCGTCCTGCCGGACGGGATTGGCGGACAGCAGATGCAGCGTACCGGCGTAGTCCACGCACCACTGCTTGCAGAACACGTCCCCATCCACGAAGAAGATGCCGACCTCGAATTCCTGCAGCGGCGCGCCGCGGCGGACGTAGACGAGGCTGCCGTCGGGGATGAAGGGCTCCATGCTGTCGCCCCGGACGGTGATGCAGAAGTCCGCGCCGACGGGGGCCGCGGGGTCGAGCGGGATGTTCTCGTAATCCTCGCCCTCGATGGGGGAGGCGTAGCCCGCGGCGGCGGGCACGAGATAGTGCTTGATGTAGACGATCTTCTCCGGCTGCTCCTCGGCCTTGTACTCCGGCTGCTGCACCAGATAGCGGCCGTAGCGGATCAGCTCGCCCCGCCCGCGCTCGTTGAGCGCGTGGAAGAGCGGCGCGATGGGGAGCTCCGGCGCGACCGGCACAGGGACGGGTGCGGGGGAGGGAAGAGCCTGCGCGTCCTCGCCCAGCATGGCGCCGCGGCTGACGCCGAAGTGCTGCGCCAGCTGCTCGATCTTGTCCATGCGCGGCATCTGCGACCCGCTGCAGTAGGCGGAGACGGTGGATTTGCTGACCTTGAGAAGGCGGGCGATGTCGATCTGCTTCTCATGATTCTCGCGCATCAGGCGCTGGAGATTGTCGGCGAAGAGATTGCGGTCATAGGTGATGGGACCGGCCATAAGGGGCACCCCTTTCATCGTTTCTGAGGCCATTGTACGTTTTAACCGCAATTCTGTCAAGTTAAACATGAGATCACAGGCAAAAAACAGAATAAACGGAAAGAATGGTTCGCCGAAAGAAAACATTGGCTTGACAAAACGGCAGAAGTGTGGTAAACTATAACCGAACTCAAAGAAGAGAAGACCTACCCCAAGAGATCAATATGGGCGGTCCGTGGGCACATTTGACGGCTCGCGGTCTTCTTTTCGGGAAAACGTTCTGTTAAACAGAACAATATGGAAGGAGCGGGAAGATGGAGCAGATACCGGACGATCCGATCGTCCATCAGATCGAGGAGACTGGATGGCCGTGGTGGATGCGGTGACAGGCAAGGGGGAGCGCGCGGCGGTCTCGCGCGAGCGGGTGTGCCGGGCGGCGCGGGCGGCGCTCACGCAGCTGGAGACGGCGCTGGGGGAGGGGGACAGCAAGCGCGCCCGGGAGATGACGGGCGTGCTGCGGGACATGGTGCAGCTGCACCGGGAGCTGCAGGGCGGCGCAAGCCAGAGCGTCACCGTCCGCTTCGTCGGCGAGACGGAGGAAGCGGCGAGGTGAGGGCGGGGCGCAGCGCGGCGGAGAGACGAGGACGGAGGACGAAATGCCGGAACTGAACATCCCGAGGCCGAGCGAGAAGCAGCGGCAGCTTTTATGCGACAGGCACCGATACATCGGCTACGGCGGCGCGCGCGGCGGGGGAAAGAGCTGGGCCGTTCGGGTCAAGGCGGCGCTGCTGTGCCTCAAGTATCCGGGCATCAAGGTCATGATCGTGCGCAAGACCTATCCGGAGCTGCAGGAGAACCATATCCTGCCGCTGTGTGAGCTGCTGCACGTCTACGATGAAGACAGCGGGAAGCGCCTGGCCCTCTACAACGACCAGAAAAAGCACATCGTCTTCCCCAACGGCAGCCGCATCCTCTTTCGCTACTGCGACAACGATGCGGATGCGCACCGCTTTCAGGGCACCGAGGTGGATGTGCTCTTCGTCGACGAGGCCACGCAGCAGACCGAGGAACGCATGGATCGTCTCCGCGCCTGCGTGCGCGGCGTCAACGACTTTCCGAAGCGCATCTATTTCACCATGAACCCCGGCGGAGAGGGCCACGGCTGGGTCAAGCGTCTGTTCATCGACCGCGTCTACCGCGAGGGTGAGGATCCGGCGGATTTCAGCTTCATCCCGGCGCTGGCCACCGACAACGAGGCGCTCATGCGCGCAGACCCCGACTACATCCGCAAGCTGCGCTCCCTGCCGCCCAAGCTGCGGGACGCCTGGCTCCACGGGCGCTGGGATCTGTTCGAGGGGCAGTTTTTCGAGGACTTCCGGGTGACGCCCGATCTGGCGGCGGCTCAAAGGTGCGGCTTTACCGATTCAGCGGAGGAGCTCAGACGCCAGCGGCGCTTCACCCACGTCATCGAGCCCTTTGATCTCGCCGCCGGGGACAAGCGGGGCTGGAGCGTGTTCCGCAGCTACGACTTCGGCTACGGGCGGCCCTTCTCCTGCGCCTGGTGGGCGGTGG
>CAMJQX010000121.1 GCA_946408145.1 uncultured Clostridia bacterium | reverse complement strand
ATGAGATCCCGCGCCTCTTCACGCACGCTGCCGACCGCTATGACAATGTGGAGAGCTCCGCGGCAGCCGAAGAACCGGTTCGGACAGAGTTCGTGGCCGTGCGCTTCGGCAATGTCCTGGGCAGCAACGGTTCCGTCGTTCCCGTCTTCAAGCGGCAGATCGAAAAGGGCGGCCCCGTCACGGTGACGCACCCCGATATCATCCGCTATTTCATGACCGTGCAGGAGGCGGTCGGCCTGGTCCTGCAGGCCGGCACCTATGCCCACGGCGGCGAGATCTTCGTGCTCGATATGGGCAGCCCTGTCAAGATCGACACGCTTGCGCGCAACCTCATCAAGCTCTCCGGCTTCCGTCCGGATGTTGATATCCCGATCGAGTACACCGGTCTTCGCGCCGGCGAAAAGCTCTACGAGGAGAAGCTGATGGCCGAGGAGGGCATGAAGAAGACCGACAACGAACTGATCCATATCGGCAGTCCCATCCCATTTGACGAGGAACTCTTCCTCCGACAGATGGAGATGCTGATGGAGGCGGCCTACAACAACCGGGAGGACATCCGAAACGTCGTCGCCGAAATGGTACCTACCTATCATCCCGCCGGCGAGCACGGCAACGACAAAAAGGATGATACCTACGAACAGCTGACGCACGAAAACGGCAAGGTGCCGAAAACCGACGAGACGCACGTATAACGCGGCTTCTCGAGAGACAGAGGAAGCTTTTATGTACGAGAGAGTCATTAAGCGCCTGTTTGATCTGCTGCTGTCCGCAGCGGCTATGATCGTGATGGGCTGGCTGTATCTGCTGATTGGCCTTTTTATCAAGCTGGACGATCCCGGCCCGGTATTCTTCACGCAAAAACGTGTGGGAAAAGGGAAAAAACTCTTCAAGCTGCACAAATTCCGCTCCATGAAGATGTCTACGCCGCATGACATGCCGACGCATCTGCTCGCAAACCCCGAACAGTACATCACAAAAGTCGGCCGCTTTTTGAGAAAGAGCAGCCTCGATGAGATCCCCCAGGTCTGGGATATCTTCGTCGGCAACATGTCCATTATCGGGCCGCGGCCGGCGCTGTGGAATCAGGACGATCTGATCGCCGAGCGCGATCGCTACGGTGCGAACGACGTCCGCCCCGGCCTGACCGGCTGGGCACAGATCAACGGCCGTGACGAGCTGGAGATCCCCGTCAAAGCGAAGCTGGACGGCGATTACGTGAAGATCCTCAAGCAGGGCGGGCTGAAAGCTTTTGCGATGGACTGCCGCTGTTTTCTCGGGACGATTTTTTCCGTCCTGCGCAGCGAAGGCGTCGTCGAGGGCGGCACGGGCGTCATGAACAAGTAATCCTTCTAAGCATCCGGATATCGCATGGAATCCCCACCTCACGGGCACAATACCCGTGAGGTGATCTTTTTGGACGAGATCCGGGAAATGGGCGCTGCGCAGACCGGGAAGATCCACTGCCTGAGTATCGTCGGGCAGATCGAAGGGCATCAGATCCTGCCTGAGGACGCCAAGACGACGAAATATGAGCACATCCTGCCGCTGCTTGCGGCCATAGAGGAGACGCCGGAGATCAAAGGACTTTTGATCCTGCTCAATACGGTGGGCGGCGACGTGGAGGCAGGCCTCGCGATCGCGGAGCTGATCGCCGGTATGCGAAAGCCGACGGTTTCTCTGGTCCTGGGCGGGGGACACTCGATCGGCGTCCCGCTCGCGGTCTCGGCTGAAAGAAGCCTGATCGCAGCCTCCGCAGCCATGACGATCCATCCCGTACGCATCAACGGCGTCGTGATCGGCGTCCCGCAGACCTATGCCTATTTTTCCAGGATCCAGGAACGGATCCTCGGCTTCGTCACGGCCCATTCACGCGTCTCGCGCGAGGATTACCTCCGCTTGATGAACAAGACAGATGAGCTTGCAAACGACGTGGGCAGCGTGATCTACGGCGAAGAGGCGGTCGATCTCGGCCTGATCGACGCGGTCGGCTCGCTTTCGGACGCGCTGGACTGGCTTCATGCCCGGATCGACGGCGGATAAAACACGATCTGAACAAGCTTTGATACTTCCCCTTGTAATTTGCGGGGAATTATGGTAAACTAAAATATATGATTAACGTGGGGGTTTCCGCCTATGTCCATCGGAAATGCGATCATACTGGGACTCGTGCAGGGGCTGACAGAGTTCCTGCCGATCTCCAGTTCCGGTCATCTGTCCATCCTGAACAATCTCTTCGGCATGACGACGACGGCCGACGGTCATCTGTTTTTTGACGTGCTGCTGCATCTCGCAACGCTGATTTCCGTCTGCATCGTATACTGGGAAGACATCGTAGCCATGTTTTTCGAGGTCCTCGGTTTCGTCAATATCGGCCCGCTGGCAGGGGAGCGCCGCGCACGCTATCCCGCGGCACGCCTGTTCTTTATGATCGTTGTTGCGACGATCCCCTTGTTCCTGATCCTGCCGATCAAGGACATGCTGGAAGGTCTTTATTACAACAGCTTCTTCATCGGCATTGCCATGGTGCTGACCGGCTGCATCCTGTATGTGGCGGACAAGATGAAGGAAGGCAAAAAGATGATCGGCGGCATTTCGGTCTGGGACGCGCTGATCATCGGCCTGTGCCAGTGCGTGGCCGTGATCCCCGGCCTCTCGCGCAGCGGCACTACGATAACCGCCGGCATCGCGACCGGCCTCAATCGCGGCTTCGCGGTCAAGTTCGCTTTCCTGATGAGCATCCCGTCCGTGCTGGGCGCCACTATCCTCAGCGTCGTCGACGCTGCAAGGGAAGGGATAGACATTGCGCTCATCCCGGCCTATATTGCCGGCATGGTAGCTGCGCTGCTCTCGGGCCTCGCGGCGATCAATCTGATCAGATACATAGCCCAAAAGGGCAAATTCGGCGGCTTCGCATATTACTGCTGGGTCGTCGGCGCGCTGACCGTCATCCTCACGATGATTTTCTAAGGAGTAGGACATACATATATGGCAGCAAGTAAAGCGACAAACAAATCGACAAGCAAAAAGAAGCCGGCGTCCGCGCCAAAGAAAAAGGCGCCTGCGAAAAAGCCTGCGGCGTCAAGTGCTGCGCGTTCTTCTCCGCCGCCTGCTCCGCAGCCGGTGCGCCGGGAAGTCTGGGGTGTGGTGTTCCTGTTTTTGGCCGTATTTATGGTCATCAGCCATTTCAACACCGACGGGGCTTTTATCGCCTTCTTCTCCAATTATCTGAAGGGCCTGGTCGGCTACGGCTTCTGGGTGGTGCCGCCCGCGTTCGTCCTGTGCACCTACATCCTTTTTACACACAAGGGAAAGCCGGTGGACGGGAGGATCAGCTGCGCGCTGCTGCTTCCAATCTTTTTCTCTGCCGTGATGGAGCTCGGAACGGAATTGACGCCGACGGACGGGCTAAAATTCATGGATATGGTCGGCAAGCTGTTCTGGACAGGGCAGGATCTGATTTCCGGCGGCGTACTCGGCGGCCTTCTGGCTAAAGGCCTGGAAGCGGCCTTCAGCATCTACGGCGCAATGCCCGTACTGATCCTGCTGTTTCTGGCCTGCCTGATCTTGGCGATACGCGGCAGCTTCAAGGGCATATTCAGCGCTGTGAGGATCGAGCGGCAGCCGTACGATCCGGCGGCCTATGCCGAGCCTGAAAAGTTCACCGTGCCGGAACTCCGTGATGCCAGAGGCGTCCCCGTGGGCAAAGCGCCGAAACCGATCGAGCGCGTGAACCGGGGGACATATGATGTGGATCTTCCGCTGGGCGAGGACGAGGAGCCGCTGAATCTCTTCGGCTCGGACGCGTCAAAGCCAGCGCCCGCGAAGACAGCGAGCCGCGCGAAGGTCCGCCGGAAAAAGACCGAGGAGAACCCCGCACCGAAACAGTCCGCTCCGAACATTGCCGACAGCGCGGCCGTGGAGGATGATGAGATCGAGGAGGGCTTCCGGAAGCTTCCCGTCCAGCCGAAGCCCGCCGCAAAGACGATCGGCACGGTCGCCGTTACGGCCGAGATCTCGGATCCGCCGAAGAAAAAGATCTCTCGGGATGCAGTGGAGGCGGAGGCCAAGGCCGTCGAGAAAGCCATCGGCGCGCAGGGACAGACCGGCGAGTATGAATTCCCGCCGCTTGAGCTGCTGCAGAGCGGCACGGGCGCGGCGATCGACGCGCGCGATGAGATCGCGCTCAACAAGGAGCGGCTTGAAGGCGCCATCCGCAGCTTCGGCATCAATGCCGGCATCGTGGGCGTCATTCGCGGCCCCACCGTCACGCGCTATGACATCGAGCTGGAGCAGGGCGTCAAGCTCTCCCGCGTCACCAACCTTGCGGGCGATCTCGCTCTTGCGCTCGGCGTCGTGAACGTCCGCATCGCGCCGATCCCGGACAAGATCTCCACCGTCGGCATCGAAGTGCCGAACAAGATCGTCAGCAAGGTCTATCTCGGGGATATCATTTCCTCCGTCAAATTCCAGAACGCGAAGTCCCGCCTGAGCTTTGCCATCGGCAAGGACATCAGCGGCGACTGTATCGTAGGAAATATCGCCAAGCTCCCGCATATGCTGATCGCGGGCACCACGGGCTCCGGCAAATCGGTCTGCATGAATTCGCTGATCCTGTCGCTGCTGTACAAGGCGCGGCCGGATGAGGTGCGGCTCATCATGATCGACCCCAAGATGGTGGAGCTCGGCATCTATAACGGCATCCCGCATCTGTATGTGCCCGTCGTCACCGACCCGAAGAAGGCTGCCGGCGCGCTGCAGTGGTCCGTTGTGGAGATGATCAAGCGCTATCACCTGTTTTCCGACGCCGGGGTGCGTGATCTGGAGAGCTACAACAAGCTCTGTGAAAAGAGCGGTGATCAGCGCTTGCCGAGCATCGTCATCGTGATCGACGAGCTGGCCGATCTGATGATGGTCGCCTCCAAGGAAGTGGAGGAGAGCATCTGCCGCGTCGCGCAGATGGGCCGCGCCGCCGGCATGCACCTGATCATTGCCACGCAGCGTCCGTCGGCGGACGTCATCACCGGCCTGATGAAGGCCAACATCCCCTCGCGCATCGCTTTTGCGGTCTCCTCCGCGATGGAGAGCCGCATCATCCTTGATCAGGGCGGCGCGGAGAAGCTGATCGGTATGGGCGACATGCTCTTCTCGCCTGTAGGCATCGGCAAGCCGATCCGTATACAGGGCGCCTTCGTCTCCGACGAGGAGCGTGAGGAGGTCATCCAGTTCATCAAGGAAAACGCAGGCGATTCCGCGGCGCAGAACAGCGAGATCGAGTCCTTTATGAACAAGGCCA
>CAMJQX010000120.1 GCA_946408145.1 uncultured Clostridia bacterium | reverse complement strand
ATGCTGGTCATCAACGGGCGCCAGCCCAACAGTCTCGGCGCCACCTACGCCGACGAGGTCGCGCTGATGCTGCGCTTCGGCGCGGTCAACGCCTGCAATCTGGACGGCGGCACCTCGAGCCTGATGTGGTTCAAGGACGGCTATCTGGGCAACAGCACCACCATCGTCGGCATCCGCACCATCCCGACCTGTTTTCTGGTCTTGCCGGAGGGAGGGGACAGCCATGAAAGCTGACAGGAGCGCGAGGCGCTTTCGTCTGGGCCTGCTGCTCTACACGCTGCTGCTGATCCTGATCGCCGGCGCGGCGCTGATGCTGCTGCAGCGCTATCTGGGCGTCTATGAGGCCACAAGGCCGCAGGTCGCGCTGGAGGAATACCGCGCGGCGCTGCTCTCCCCGGAGTCCACCGAGGGCTGCCGGGCGGCGCTGGCGGAACTGGATCCCCGTCTGCGCGCGCCGGAGGACAGCCTCGCGCTGGTACGCGGGCAGCTCGAAGACGCCCGCTTCGTCGAGTCGATCGCCGAGGGCAGCGAGAACGAAAAGCGCTACCGCATCGTCGCGGACGGGCAGACGCTGGGCGAGCTGACCCTGCGCGCCGGGGAAGAGCAGGCCTTCGGCCTGTGCGGCTGGGAGGCCGCGGAGGACCGCTTCGATTTCTCCGCGCAGTTTTGCTGCGTGTCCGCCGTGGTGCCGCCAGAATACGAGGTTTACATCGGGGAGCACCGCCTGGGCCGGGACGAGCTGCGTGAAAGCGCCGTCCCCTATGAGCGCCTGGCCGACGCCTATTCGCTGATCGACGGCCTGCCGACCATGGTCCGCTACGAGAGCGGGCTGTTTCTCGGCGAGCTCCCGCTGCGCGTCCTGGACGGCGCGGGGCACGAGGTCCCGCCGGAGCGGCAGTGCGAGGAGTGCTATCTGGACAACTGCAGCGCGGAGGATCGCGCCGCGGTCGAGGAATATGTGGAGCGCTTCCTGCGCCCCTACATCCTCTTTACCGCCAACATCGATCAGGAGCGGGACAGCTATTACACGCAGATCCTGGCCCTGAGCCTGCCGGGCAGCTCCCTGCGGCAGCGGCTGCAGGAGAGCATCCGCGGCGAGTGGTGGAGCTGGGTGCGCAGCTGTGAGCTGCAGGAGAGCGAGATCACCGGCTGCACCGATCTGGGCGACGGCCGTTTTCTCGTGGACATCCGCTATACGACGCGGGTGGTGGCCATCGCCGACCCGGTCGTCGAGAGCTTCCGGATCCGGATGCTGCTGGACAACTCTACAGGAAAGCTGCTCGGAAGCTTCCTGTACAACTGCTGAGGCCGCCGATGAAAAAGATCTTATTGCTGCTCGCCGCGCTGCTCTTCGCCTGCCTGCTGCTCGCCGCCGCGCCGGCGCAGGCCGGGGAGGCCGACGACACGCTGGTGCTGAGCGACGAGAGCGCGGAGGAGATCCTCGCCCTGGCGGAGAGGAGCGAGCTGCGGCATATCGACGCGGCGGCGAGCACCGAATACGACGCGCTGCTGCGGCTGCGGGAGCTGCTGCCCGACTGCGAGATCCGCTGGGAGTACGAGTTTCAGGGCGTACGCTATCCGAGCGACACCACCGAGCTCAAGGTCACGGATCTGACCGGGCTCGAGGACGCGCTGCGTTATCTGCCGGCGCTGACCGACGTGGATCTGCTGGAGGCCGGCGCGAAGCTTGAGGATCTGGACCGCTTCGACGAACTCCGGCCGGACATCTTCTGGCTCTGGGAATTCACCTTCCAGGGCTGGCAAAAGATCCGCACGGACATCCGCGTCTACTCCTCGCTCAACGGCTATCAGACCAGCCGCTCGCTGGACTACTACTATCCCATCATCAAATACTGCAAGCATCTGCGGGCGCTGGATCTCGGCCACAACTCCATCACCGACATCACGCCGATCGGCGAGCTGAGGGAGCTGGAGGTGCTGATCCTCGCCGACAACTTCATCACCGACGCAAGCCCGCTGGCCAAGCTCCATGAGCTGGTCTTCCTCGAGCTGTTCATGAATTACGGCATCGAGGATTACAGCTTCCTCAATGAGCTCACAAAGCTCAAGGATCTCAACCTCTGCTACTGCCGGACGCTGGAGCATCTGGATTTTCTGGAGAACATGCCGGAGCTGGAGTTTGCGATGTTCAAGCGCACCGCTGTCAGCCCGGAGGAGTTCGCGCAGTGGCAGGAGCGCCTGCCCGACGCGCGTCTGGTCCTCGCCGACGGGGACATCGAGTCCTCCGGCAGCGGCTGGCGCCTGACCGGTCGCAATCACCAGATCCGCACCGCCTTTACCCACTGGCGCGACATTGTTTCTTATGAGCACTATAACGACTGGACCTTCCGGATCAACGGCGGCATCTTCCCGATCACCGATTTCTTCAAGGAGGATGACCCGTGGTGGTAAGGCCCGCCACGGATCGAGGACTATACTATGAAACGACTTCTCTGTCTTGTACTTCTGCTTTGTCTGGTTCTTCTGCTCCCCGCCTGCGCCATCGTCCCGGAAGGAACGGCTGCCGCCGCGGAGACGCCCGACCCTGCGCCCACGCCGGAGCCGACGCCGGAGCCGACCCCGACGCCCACGCCGCCGCCCACCGAGTGGACGATCACTGACGAGAGCGCCGAAGAGATCCTCGCGCTGGCGGAGCTGCCCAGCCTGCAGCGGATCGACGCCACCGCGAGCAGCGAGTACGACGCGCTGCTGCAGCTGCGCGAAAAGCTGCCCGACTGCGACATCCGCTGGGAATATGAGTTCCAGGGCGTGCGCTATCCGAGCGACACCACCGAGCTCAAGGTCACGGATATGACCGGCCTCGAGGACGCGCTGCGTTATTTGCCGGCACTGACGGACGTCGACCTGCTGGAGGCCGGCGCGGAGATCGAGGATCTTGACCGCTTCTCCGAGATCCGGCCGGACGTGTTCTGGCTGTGGGAATTCCGCTTCCACGGCTTCATCATCCGCACGGACGTCCTCGTCTACTCCTCGCTGCAGCCGATCGGCTTCGTCCCGCACGACGACGCCTATTACTACCCGATCCTGAAGTACTGCACCAAGCTCAAGGCCCTGGATCTCGGCCACAACTCCCTCCAGGACATCTCGCCCATCGGGAAGATGACCGACCTGCAGATCCTGATCCTCGCCGACGACCACCTGACCGACGCGAGCGCTCTGGCGAACCTCAAGGATCTGATCTATCTCGAGCTCTTCATGAACGACGAGCTGGAGGACTTCAGCTTCCTCAAGGAGCTGACCAAGCTCAAGGATCTCAACCTCTGCTACTGTGCGAAGCTGACCTCGCTCGACTTTATGGACTTTATGCCGGATCTGGAGTTCATGCTGGTCAAGTACACCGGCCTGGACGTGGATTACTACAACGAGATGAAGGCCAGCCATCCGCAGGTGCGCATGGTCTTCTGGGACGGGGACAGGGAATCGACGAACAGCGGCTGGCGCGACACGCCGCGCAACCACATGATCCGCAGCGCCTTCGCCAACTGGCCCTCCATCGTCCGCTATGAGTACTACAACGACATGGACTTTGAATTCTACGGCAAGATCTACCCGATCACCTACTACGTGAAGGAAGACTGAAAATACGCAAAAGGATCGCCGCCCTTTCGGGCGGCGATCCTTTTGCGTATAGTGCGTATGGATTTCACTTCTCCAGCAGGAGGAAGCCGAGCACCTTCTTGCCGGACTCCACGGCCCGGATCAGCTCGCGGCGGAGCTCCGCGTGTTTGGACTGCTGCAGGGTCTCGACGAAGACCAGCGCGCCGCTCTCGTGGAAGGCCTTGAGCGCGTCCGCGTCCCGGCAGATGCTGCCGACGCCGGTAAGCTTCGTCCCCGGCATCTCGGCGGCGAGCTTTTCCGCCAGGGCCTTGATCCCGGCGGGGTCGCCGCTGCCGCTCAGCAGGAGCGAATCGCCGGCGCTCCCGGACAGATTCACCGCCGCGTAGCGCAGGCCCTCCGCCGTGCTCATCCCGGCGGGGACACCGTAGTGGGCGGCGATGCGCCTGTCCAGCCCGGTCTTCGCGGCGCCGCCGGGGATCACGCCCAGCACGGGCAGACCGTAGCGCGAGGCCACATCGTCCGGGTCGGCCACGGTGCCGCGCACCACGAAGGCGAAGGCACAGGCGGCCGCGCACAGGAAGGCGCCGACGGCAAAGCCGAGGATCGCCCGCTTCACCGCGGAGCGCAGATAGGCGCCGCGGCTGGGATTCTCGATATCCGGGCTCTCCATCGTGTCCATGGCGGCGACGGCGTTGCCGAGATTGGTCGAGGTGGTCGAGAGATTGGCGTCGAAGTCCTTGTGCATCAGGCCGAGCTCCTCGTCGCTCTGCAGGGCGACGCGCTCGTTGAGCAGGGCGATGCTGTGCTCACAGATCAGCTCACTGATCTCCCCCATGTCGGATCTGACGGCGTCCTTGACGGCGGCACTCAGAGCCAGCGCCTGTTCCTCCGTGGCGCCGTAGGCCTTGTAGTGCAGGGTAGAGCTGCCCATGTCCGCGCTGACAGTCAGAAAGCCGCGGTAGTTGTCGATCTCCTCGTCGGCGAAGAGGCAGTCCGCCTCCCGCAGCACCTGCCGCTCATCCAGCGCGCTCAGCCGCTCGCTGTAAGCGGCGATGATCGCCTGATTGTAATTCGGCTCGCGCGTCAGCGTGTCGAGGAAGAGGCTGCTGCCGGTGTCCACAAAATAGACGCCCTCGCAGACATAGACATGGAAGGGGTCCAGGGCCAGCAGCCCGCAGTGCGTGCGGTAATCCTCCTGCTGTTCGAGATCGAGACTGTAGCGGTCGATCTGGCTCTCGTATTCCTTGCGGTTGAGCTCGTAGACGCGCACCGCCTCGGCGTTGCGCTCCTCCACGCCCCGCAGATACTCCGTATCGTGCAGGCGGGGGAAGCTGCGGGCCGCGCTCAGGCCGCCCAGCAGCAGCGCCAGGATCAGCCCGCAGGCAAAGATCCGGCGCCATTTGCCCAGCACCGACCAGAACAGGTCGGCCATGTTCAGCACCGTGGCGCTGTCGCGGATCTTTTGGATCATGTTTTCGTTCATACGATACCTCCGTACATGTTGAGGTAAAAGTTATTTTATCATAGCGCCGGGAGAATTGCAACCGCATTGTAACTTTTTGCTCCGGCTTTTTCCGCAGCGCCGTCTCTCCGGGAAACAGCAATGCCGCAGCTTTCGCTGCGGCATTGTGATCCATATGGCTATGCTCGTCGGGAGCCGATCACTCGGCGTCCTTGATGGCGGCCTGCGCGGCGGCCAGACGGGCGATGGGAACGCG
>CAMJQX010000119.1 GCA_946408145.1 uncultured Clostridia bacterium | reverse complement strand
GCTGCCGCAGGCGCCGAGCAGCAGCGCGAGCAGAAGCGCGCAGGCGGCGGCGCAGAATGCCGCCCTGTTCCATGTATATGCCTTGGTCCTCATCATGCGGATACCTCCGAAAACTCGTTTATTCTTATCCTGCCGCGGATCCGGGATTCAGAGAAGCTGCTTGAGAAAATACAGCAGCAGCATGTGCCCGGGATAAAAGACGTAGAAAAGCCACTTGAGGCCGCGGCCCTTCTTCCCGTTGTACAAAAACAGCGGCAGGAAACCCAGCAGGCCGTATATGTAGATGCCCATGTTCCGCGTGACGATATGGAAGATCATGCCCATGACGCAGCGGAACCAGAGCTCCTTGTTCCGGAACAGATAGAATATGAAGACCAGCCCCACACCGTAGATGTTGTAGTCCGTCTTCAGCAGGAGCGCCGCGGCGATCGCGGCCACCATTGCGCCCCAGGCCAGCGCCATGCGCGCCCGCGTCTGCTCCTTCGCCATGAGCGTGTCAAAGCAGAGCAGGGCCAGGATGGCCAGGAAGAAGGTGCACATCACGTTCTGGTGGCCGAATTCCAGCCGCCCCGCCGTCAGCAGGTCGAAGGGCAGCTCACTGACCAGGGCGAAGACGCCCATACGCAGCAGGTACTTCTTCCGGTCGTGCGTGTGCAGAAAGCCCTCCGCCACGAAGAAGGCGAAGATCGGCATGGCGATGCGGCCGATGATGCGCATCCAGGTCTGCTCGGGAAAAAAGTTGTCGCCCACATGGTCGAAGACCATGCTGAGCATGGCGATCAGCTTCAGCGCCGTGCCGCTCAGGCAGGCAAAATCGCGTCTCTTGTTCATCTGTTCTCTCCTTCCGATCCCAGGCTCACCAGATCCCCGGCACGAGGCGGTACTTCACGCGCTGTTTGTATTCGGCGTAGCCCGCGAGGCCCTCCTCCAGCACGTCCTCCTCATTCCGGATGCGTTTGACGATGATCGGGATGTAGACGAGCATGACTGCAAAGGAGTACGGGCAGGCCAGCACCAGAGGCATGGAGAGGAACAGGAACAGCGTCACGGCGTACATCGGGTGCCGTACGACGCCGTAGAGGCCCGTGTCGACGACCTTCTGCCCCTCCTGCACCTCGATGGTGCGCGAGAGGTAGGCGTTTTCACGCAGGACCTCGGCATAGAGCGCGTAGGCCAGCAGGAAGACGCCTGCGGCCGCCCAGGACGCCCAGGCCGGCAGCACGCACCAGCCGAAGCGCCGGTTCAGCCCGGCCAGCAGGAAGGCCGCGAGGAACATCAGGCCGCTGAGCGCGATCACCGTTCTCTGCTCCGCCTGCTCCTCCTTCGCGTTGAGCCGCTTGCGCAGCAGATCCGGGTTTTTCTTCATCAAAACGAGCCCCGCCACAAACATCGGGACGAACAGGATGCCGATCAGCAGCCAGGCCTGCCAGTAGTCCCAAGTGCCGGCCGGGAGAAAGAGCAGCGCGCCGACCAGCAGCAGCCCGCTGAAAAACTTGACCATTGCCTGACCGAATTCTTTCCCGCTCATCTATCTCTCTCCTCTCAGCGGCAGAAGGCCGCCACTCGCCCCAGAAAGTCCGGCGCCTCCTCGTAGAGGCCGTGGCTCAGGCCGTCGTAGAGATACAGCTCGCTCCCCGGGATCGCCCGCGCGAGCTCCTCGGACGCTTCTCCGGTGACGATCTTGTCCTCGCTTCCGCCGATCACCAGCGTGGGGCAGGCGATCTCGCCGAGGCGATCATAACAGTCATGCGTCATACAGGACTCCGCCTGGGTCAGGAAACGCGCGAAGCTCTTCGGCTTGCCGAGGCTGCCGAGCAGGCTGTATGCGAGCCGCGCCTGCCGCAGGCGCTTTTCGGAATAGGAGCGCTCCGCGGTGTCGAGCATGATGCCCCTGTAATCGCCGCGCTCTGCCATCTTTGTCCAGCCGGCGATCGCCTCCCGGACGGTCTCGTTGGGGCGGCTGAGCGTCACGACGAGAACCAGCTTCCCCACTTTATCAGGATGGTCGACCGCGAGCCACTGGGCGATCATCCCGCCCTGCGACACGCCGACCAGCGCCGCATCGCGCAGGCCCAGCGCCTCCATGGCGGCGTTCAGGTCCTCCGCCATCTCGCGCGTGCTCATATGCTCGGGCAGGGAAACGCGGCGGCTGAACACATAGACCGTAAAGTCCTTTGCCAGTTCGCGAAATTGAAGCGAAAAGGGCAGGGCCATGCCCCTGACGGTCTTGAGCCCGTCCCCCACGCCGGGGAGCATGACGAGCGTTTTCGCTCCGTTTCCGAAGCGGATATAGTCCGTCTCGCCCGAATCGAGCCGCAGGCGGGCGTTTTTCGCGTTGAGCATGAGGCTCCTCCTCTCAGTCCAGCAGCTTTGCCGGCTGCCATTTCAGATAATCCCCGGAGACGAGGCGATAGAACACGCCGTTCTTCTCGCCCTGGATGCTGTCGTGAAAACGCGCCTCCCCGTGGCTGTGGGCGTAGATCACCTGCTCCGCGCCGTACTCCTCGGCCATGGCGGTAAAGCCGCTGTCGTCCTCCAAAATGCTCGTGGGCGGGTAGTGCAGGAACATGATGTATCTTCGATAGCCGTCCGCCCTTGCCGCCTCAAAGGAGAGGCGCAGGCGCTGCAGCTCCCGCTCGACCAGCTTCTTCGCGTGTTCTTCGTTTTTCTCGTCCCAGCCGACGACGCGGCCGCGGGCGTTGATCCAGAAGGGGCCCTCGAAGGTGTAGCCCTTCGTGCCGACAAGCGCGTGATCTCCGTAAGGGAAATAGTTGTTCTGCAGGAAGGACAGCCGCCCGGCGAACTGCGCGTTGAGCTGTTCGGTGCGTCCCGCGTCCCAGAACATGTCGTGGTTGCCGCGGCAGAGGATCTTGCGTCCCGGCAGCGCCTCGATATAGCGCAGGTCTTCCCCGCACTCGGCGAGGCTCCGGCCCCAGCTGTGGTCGCCGACCAGCACAAGGGTGTCCTCCGGCGTCAGAAGCGCGGCGCAGGCTTTCCTGAACTTCTCCTCGTGGTTTTTCCAGACCCGCTCTTTTCTCTGCGCCTGCGCCTTCAGCGGCGTCTCGAAGTGCAGATGCAGGTCTCCGATGGCGTACAGGCTCATGCTTCTTTCCCCGTGTTCATCCCGTCCACGAAGGCTGCGGGTTTGGCGGTCATCTCCGCCCAGGCGGGGCGGAAGCCGCTGCGGATCGCGCTGCGGACGGATTTGATGTTGGACCAGGCGGCGCAGTAGAAGGGCACTTTGCCGCGTTCCAGGATCTCGAGCGCCAGGCGCGAGGTCAGCGCCGGGGCGATCCCCTGCCTGCGGTAGTCCGGCAGCACGTCCACGCCGATCTGCCACATGTCTTCACAGTCGGCCGAGCAGCCGGCAAGGCCGACCAGCTCTCCTTTATCGTAGGCACCGATGCCGAGCACGTCGAGCTGCTTTCGCTTTTCGCACAGGGCGTTGCTCCACTGCGGGAGGTACAGGTCCCGGAAATCTTCCGGATGCAGCAGGCGAAGCTCATAGCCGCAGGGCAGCGCGCGCAGGACCTCGAGCTCCGGCAGAAAGTACTCCGCCATGAAGCAGATCTTCTGCCCGAGCGGCGCGAGCGCGTCGCTGAGCACATGCAGATTCGGCGTCTCGAAGCAGTGCTCGGCGGGAAAGCTGCCGATATAGCGCTCCGCCGCCTCGCGGTATTCGGGCTGCACCGAGGCCACAATGTTCCCGCCGTAAGTGACGAGCTGGCAGCTGAAGGGCAGCGTCAGATAGCGCCGCGCCCGCTCGTTTTTCCGCGACAGCACCACGACGTTTTCCGCGCGCAGGAAGTCCTCCGGCTCGCAGCAGAGGTCGTAGGCCGACTGCCGCCGCGCGATCTCCCATATCTGTGCCTGTGTCACCGCCCTCACCCGCCTTTCTTAGCGTTTCTTTGATTGTATCACGAAGACCTCCCTCCGCGCAAGCAGCAGCTGCGGTAAAGGAGGCCTCCGACGCGTCAGGACATTTGAATGAAAAAGAGTCCTCTCCGGGCAGAAAGAACTCTTGATCGCAGTATAGCCTTGCGGCGCACAGACGCGCCGGCGTTCATGAGGGGCCGGATTATCGGTGGATGTACATCCTCGCCGGCTCGGCCTCTCCGTCGCCCTGCGCCATGCAGAAGAATTCCCAGCCGTAGCGCTCGTAAAAGCCGGTGTGGTCGGTCAGCAGGTACAGCGGCGAGACGCCCTTGGCCCGCATGTCCTCCACGGCCATATTCAGCAGCCGCCCGGCGATCCCTCTGCCGCGGCAGGCCTCCTCCGTATAAACGGCGCAGACGTTCGGCGCGAGGTCCTTCCGGTCGTGGAAGTCGTTCTCGATGACGCCGAGGCCGCCGACGATCCGCCCGCTCTCGAGGCAGAGGTACCAGCCGTATTCGGTCTCGCCGTTGAGGTATTCCGTCATGCACGCGAGATAGGCCTCCTTCGGCACGCCCCATTTTTCATGAAACCACCACGCCGCCGCGTCGACGATCTCCGGCCGCTCGCGCAGCGCGATGAATTGAAAATCGCTCGTGTTCTCCATGGTATTCTCCTTCCGGTCTGCCGTGTTTCTCTTCCGCAGATTCTTTCGGACACCTTTTATTTACCACAAACGGCCCGGGAAAGCAAGCGCTCGGCGCTCTCCCGAGGCCCGACGGGCGCGCCCCGCCGGCGGGAGCTGTCTGTTTTTCCGGATCTGCAGGCCGGCATTTACAGCACGTATGACAGGTCACTGATCTGCCTCACAAGGCGCTTCCCCTCGGCGCTGATGATCATGTGAGACACCCCTCCGGCAGATCCGCGGATCTCCGCTTCCCGGAGGGATTCGACCGTCAGGCCGAGAAACATCGCATTCCAAATGCTCAAAAGATCGCCGTGTGAGACAATAATGATGGTTTCTTCGTCGTTTGCCATCATCTCCTCATAAAAAGGCCGAAGGCGGTTCCAGGCGTCGCGCCTGCTCTCTCCATCCGAAAACAGCTTGTCGTCGACCGTTTTCTCGGGACATTCACGGTTTTCGCGGAGCCACTGCACGGACTTCCCGCAGCACTTTCCGAGGTTTCTTTCCCGCAGCTCCCGTCTGAAAACCGGCTGGACTCCGAGCTGCTTTGCGATCGCTTCCGCCGTCTGTTTCGCACGCTTCAGATCCGAGGAATAGAGGATCGGCTTTTTGCCCGCGAGTTCGGTTTTGAGTTTCTCTCCGATCCTGTCCGCCTGCTCCTTTCCGAGCTCCGTCAGGTCCCAATCCGTCCAGGAGCCCACCATCGCATTCGTGTGGTGAACGGACTGTGTGTGCTGGAC
>CAMJQX010000118.1 GCA_946408145.1 uncultured Clostridia bacterium | reverse complement strand
CCGGATCTCGTGTGGTATATGCAGTGGTGGGATCGCACCTCGACGTACGTGATGCGGTCCGGCGACAGCTTGACAAAGCCGGTCTCCGTGCGGATGAGAATGTCACGGTCCTCCTTCTTGGGGAGCTTGCTGAGCGCCCGCGTGAATTTGAGGGCGAAGGAGGGGTATTCCACCGGCTTGACGATGAAATCGGAGGCGGAGACCTCATAGCCCCGGATGGCGTACTGCCCCATGCTGGTGACAAAAATCAGCATGACGTTTTCGTCCTTCTCCCGCAGCATCCGGGAGGCGTCCATCCCGTTCATCATGGGCATCATGATGTCCATGAACACAATTTCATAGTCTCCCGCATATTGCTCAAGAAAGCTGATCACGTTGTAAAAAACGCGGATCTGCAGGGTCAGCTTATGCTCGTCGGCGTATTTCTTCAGCGCGTTTTCCAGCCGAAGCGCGTGCTCCCTGTCGTCCTCCACGATGGCGATTCGAATCATGTTTCTCATCCCCTTTATGCAACACTATAAACAATTGGCGCAAGAAAGTCAATTTGAAACGAAACTTCGTAGGCCTGGAATGAAAGAGTGTGCTGTTTCAAAGCAAGGTTATGCGATTGGAATTGAAGAAGAGGCGTGAAACAAATATGCTGTCCATGCAACAAGGGGGAAAATACGCCCCGATATAGGAGGAATGAAAATGAAAAAGCTTCTGTCCATCATCCTCGCAGTCGCCATGGTGGCGGTTCTGCTGGCCGGCTGCGGCGGCAGCGCGGCGTCCGGCAACGCGAAAACCGTCGGCGTCTACCTCTCTCCCGCAGAGCTTTCCTATTCCAACATGCGTCCCCAGTATAACTACTATCTGACCACCTTCACCCAGCAGGAGATCACGCTCCTGGACGACAACACCTATGTCGCCATCGTCTCCGCTTCCACCTTCTCCGCGCTGGAGCTGGCTGAGAGCACCAACGACGCCAAGGGCAACGAGCGCACCAACTCCATCGTCAAATTCTACGGCACCTACACCTCTCAGGTCAACGACCTGGACGAGGATCTGCTGGACGTCGTCCTCTCCGCTCCCACCCGCGTCGTGGAGAGCTATGACCAGACCTACTGGCTGGATACCGACAACTGGAACGACGACATGGGCAAGAAGGTCGTGCCGCCCACGGGCTATGACCAGACCACCGGCGCCCCGATCTACGATCCGGACGCCCAGCCCTGGACCGCCGCCCAGTACCTCGAAAGCCTGAGCTTCACCGGCGCAAGCATCCAGGTCAACCAGAAGACCGCCAGCTTCGATTACACCCCCGAGCTCTCGGCCTGATCCGGCCCACATGACCCGGAGGGACAAGCGATGAAAAAATCCAATTTCTGGCGGGGCATTTCCGTGCTGCTGATCCTCGTGCTGAGCATGACCGGCTTTGGGACCGCTCTCGCCTTCCACCGGGAAGGAGACGTCAACCTCTTTCTCGGGACCCTGCCGCCGGTTCAGGCCGTGTCCGACGACACGAACTATTATCCTTCCGCTTACGGCAGCATGGAAGAAATGCGCGCGGATCTCGAAACCTACCTGATCCAGTCGCAGGAGGAAGGAAGCGTCCTGCTCCGCAACGAGGACAAGGCTTTGCCGCTCGGCGCTTCGGCTAAAGTGACGCTGTTCGGCTACGCGGCAGCCACGCCTGTCTACCACGGCGGCTCCGGCGGCCCGGCGAACACCGGCGTCAACCTGTATGACGCGCTGAAGGAGGCGGGCGTTTCCGTCAACGAAGCCGCCTATAACGCCATCGTCGCCGCCGGCGGCAGCCGGACCAAAACCGGCCTGATCGGCGAGATCCCGGCCACCAGCTACAGCGGCGTGACAAACAGCTTTTCCGATTACAGCGACGCGGCGATCTATGTCATGAGCCGCTTCGGCGGGGAAGAGGGCGACCTGAACCACGGCCTGCAGGGCGACTGGCAGGAGGGCCCGGCGGACATCCCCGAGCTGCGCCTGCACCCGGAGGAGATCGAAACCCTGAAGCTGATCCAGGACGCCGGCTTTGACAAGATCATCGTGGTGCTCAATTCCGGCTACGCCATGGAGCTGGGCGAGCTGCCCGAGTACGGCGTGGACGCGATTTTGTGGGTCGGCTATCCCGGCAACTACGGCTTTACCGGCGTTGCGAATCTTCTGACCGGCAAGGCCGACCCCTCCGGCAGAAACGTGATCACCTATGCCGCGGATTCTCTCAGCTCCGCCGCCATGCAGAATGCCGGCGACTTTACCTTCTCGAATCTCACCGGTCTCTACAAAAACAAGTATCTCGTCTATGCCGAGGGCATCTATGTAGGCTACAAGTACTATGAGACGCGCTATCAGGATACGGTGCTCGGCGTCAACAACGCCGACAGCGCCAAGGGCGTCTATGCTTCCAAAGACGGCAGCTGGAACTACGCGGACGAAATGGTCTACACCTTCGGCGCGGGGCAGAGCTATGCCGACTTTACCCAGGAGCTTCTGAGCGTCGACTGGGACAGAACGAGCCACACCGTGACCGCCGAGGTCAAGGTCACCAACAACGGCGGCTTCGACGGAAAGAGCAAGGACGTGGTGCAGCTCTACGTTCAGCTGCCCTGGGAAGCCGGGCAGACCGAGAAGAGCGCCATCCAGCTTGCGGACTTCGGAAAGACCGCCGCCCTTGCCAGCGGCGAGAGCGAGACCGTGACGCTCAGCTTTTCCGATTACATCTTCGCCGCCTATGACAGCAAGGCCGTCAACGGCGCCGATCCCGGCAAAACGGGCTCTTATGTCTTCGACGCGGGCGATTACTACTTCGCCATCGGCGACGACGCCCACGACGCGCTCAACAATGTTCTCGCCGCGCGAGGCGCCGAGGGCATGACCGACGCGGAGGGCAATCCCGTGCCCGGCGACGCGGCCAAGGCACACAAGGAGACCCTGGATCAGCTGGACAACAGCACCTGGGCCGTCTCCCCCTACACCGGCGAGGTCGTCAGCAATCATTTTGAAGACCGCGACATCAATTATTTCATCGACGGCGCCGTCACCTATCTGACCCGCGCCGACTGGAACACCTTCCCCGACACCGTGACCACGCTGACGGCGACGCCGGAGATCCAGGATCTGATGGAGAACTTCCAGTACGCAAAGCCCGCCGACGCGCCGGATATCAGCGCCTACAAGTACAAGCAGGAAAACGGCATCGCCTTCATCGACATGAAGGACGTGCCCTTTGACGATCCTCTGTGGGAGGAGCTCATCGACGAGCTCGCCGTGACCGAGCTTGCGCAGATCGTCGGCGACAAGATGGCGCTCGACGCCATTGCCTCCATCGACTTCCCGGCCTATGCCGGCGGCGACGGTCCGGACGGGCACCAGAGCGGCGTGCTCTTCAATGCCGAAATGGTGGCCTCCAGCAGCTTCAGCAAGGAAGTGCTGCAAAAGCGCGGCGAATTCCTGGCTGAGGAGAGCTACTGGATCGGCTTCCGCCAGATCTACGCGCCCGGCGGCAACATTCACCGCACCCCCTACAGCGGAAGAAACTTTGAGTATTACTCCGAAGACGCCATCATGAGCTATCTCTGCGGGGAGATCCAGACCAAGGCGATGGCGGAAAACGGCCTGGTGGGGACCTTCAAGCACTTCTGCGGCAATGACCAGGAGACCAACCGCCACGGCGTCGCCACCTTCATGACCGAGCAGGCCTACCGCGAAGGGCCGCTCAAGGGCTTTGAGGGCGGTCTGCAGAAGGATCACAGCCTTGGCACGATGACGGCCTACAACCGCATCGGCTGCATCCCGACCGCCTCCGACTATGAGACGATGACCACCGTGCTGCGCGGCGAATGGGGCTTTACGGGCATCAACATGACCGACTCCTCCAAGGACTCTGCCAGCTACATGGGCACCGGCGACGCGCTGCGGGCGGGCACCAACCAGTTTAACAACGACCCCGGCCGCGTGCCCGAGGCCTCCAACTATCTGACCAAAGACCGCGACGGCTTTATCTGGGGCAAGCTGCGCGAGGTAGCGCACTATTATCTCTATTCCATGAGCCGCTCCAACCTGATCAACGGCCTGAGCAAAGAGGTCGCCGTTGAGGACTTTACGCCATGGTGGAAGCCCGCGCTGATCGGCGTCAACGCAGCCCTTGGCGTGCTTGCGCTGGGAGCCCTTGCGCTCTTCACGGTCTCCACCCTCAAGGCAAGGAAGAAGGAGGAGTAAGATGAAAAACCTGTTCAAAGACAGAAAACCCGGCTTCTATCTTACGCTGATCGCCGCGGGTCTGGCCATTGTGGGCGCCATCGTCTATCTCATCGTGTATCAGGCCACGGCGGATCCCGTGACCGGCACGGTCGACCGCGTGTTCAACTGGCTGAATTTTGCGCTGATCCTTGCCGGCGGCCTGATCGCCCTCGGTGGGGAAGCCCTGCGGCTGCGCTTTGTCCCGATCCTTGCCGGCGCCTGCTATGCCATAGGCCTTGCCCGCCATCTGGTGGAAACGGCTTATCCTCTGGCGGACGTGCTGACCAAGGTACCCTTCTTCGGCGGCAATCCCAGCCTGGCGATCACCTTTGCCGTGATCTTCGGCCTGGCGGCGCTTGTCCATGTGGCGGCGTCCTTCATGGAGCACAATCAACTTGCATAAAAAATAATAAACAGGAGGAACAAAAACGTGAAAAAGACCCTTTCCCTTATCCTTGCGGTGCTGATGGCGCTCGCCATGCTGACCGCCTGCGGCGAAACCAGCGCCCCTGCCGCAGCCAATACCCCGGCGCCTGCTGCGGAGGCTCCCGCAGCCGAGAACGCGAAAACCTTCCAGTTTGAGGGCAAGTTTGAGGAGCAGGGCGAATATGCCTCCATGCTCAACAACGCCTTCCTGCTGACGCTGGCTGCCGACGGAACGGCTGTCTGCGACAAGTATGCCTTTGCCAACTACGACGCCTCCGATGCCGATTCCAATCCCACCTATACCCAGTCCTATCTCTCCGGAACCTGGAAGGAAGTGGAGAAGGACGGCGTTCCCTGCCTCCAGATCAAGCTCGCTTACGTCGACGCCTCCGGCAACGAGTCCAACGGCACCACCAGCTATGCCTACGACGTGGCCGGCGAATATTCCTTTGAGATGACCTACCCCGTCACCCCCGGCCAGTCCTATACCCGCAACGCTACCATGACCGGCAAGGAAGGCACGCTTTATGCCGACGACAACGCCTTTATCCAGGCCTATAAGCAGGAGTTCGTAGCTCCCGAGAGCATTGGCCAGTTTGTTGACGAGGAGAACAATGTGACCGCTTATCTGCAGGCGGACGGCACCATGCTCGTGTACGCCGGCTATGACAAGTTTTCCGAAGGCAAGTGGTCTGTCACCG
>CAMJQX010000117.1 GCA_946408145.1 uncultured Clostridia bacterium | reverse complement strand
GCACCAGCATGCAGTAGGCCGCGGCGTAGCTGTAGCAGTTGCCCTTGCCGGTGGCGAGCATGTCCGTCGCCTCGTCCAGGAGCCAGGAGGTGTCGCCCGCCTCATAGGGCGCGCGGCGCACATACTTGAAGTTGTCGCGCACGTAGCGGTACAGGGTCAGCAGCTGCTCCTCGGTGTCCATGCCCTCGACGAGCACCCTGTTGAGCGTCTCCGCCACCAGAGCGTCCAGCTCCGCATCGCCGGAGGTATACCAGCCGTTCTTGTCGAAATGGAGATTGCCCACGTCGGCGTCGCGCAGGATGCGTCCGTCCGACCCGATCCAGCTCAGGCGCCAGCCCATCAGGCGCTTGCCCTCGGGCAGCTTCTCGGCGGGCTCGCTGTCAGTCCAGATCTCCTTGCCGAGGATCATGCTGAATTCATGCGGGATGCAGGCCTCGATCATGTCCCAGTAGCCCTCCTCCGTCGGGTAGAGGTCTACGGGAGAGCCGACCTGCAGCAGGCGGGCGCCGGGCCGCTCGGAGCGGCCGGTGATGCGGTTGATGAGCGAGGCGGTCTGCACGCGCGTCAGGACTTCGTCGGCCTTGACCTTGACCTTCTCTCCGCTCTCGATCCAGCCCTGCTCGGCTGCGGTGCAGCAGGCCTCATAGAAGGGCTGGCCTTTTTCCACATCGGCGAAGACATAGTCCTCCTTTGCGGAGGGGTAGAGCACCGCCAGCATTTCCAGCAGCTCGCCGCGCGTGATGGCCTCGTCCGGGTGCAGGCGGCTGCCCGTCAGGACGCCGAGCTCCTGCAGGGCCGCGGCCGCCTTGGCATAGGGGGCCTTCGCAGCCACATCCAGAAAACTGCCGCTGCCGGCGGGCTTGCCGAGCAGAATGTGCAGCATGGTCACCGCGTCGGAACGGAGCATCAGGTCGTGAGGCCGGTAGAAGCCGTCCTCATCCGGGAAGAGATAGACCGGATGCTCGTCGGTCATCAGCGCGATGGCATAGTCCGCCGCGTACCAAACGTCCTCATAGACGGTGATGGTCTCGCGCTTTTCGGCGTTGCCCTGCTCGTCCCGCCAGCGGAGGAAGGTATAGCCCTCCTGCTCCACGCCGTCGAGGATCGTGTGCTCCCGTCCGATGCGCACCTTGGCGACGATCTCGTCGTCGGGCGTCAGATAGTGCACATAGGCCCAGTCGTTGCTGTAGTAATAGGCGTAGGCCGCGCCGAGCAGCACCAGCACGAACAAAAGCGTCAGCGTGATGGTCAGATAGATCTTATAGGAAAGCTTTCTGCGGTGAGTGGTATTCATAGACAGGAACCGGTCTTTCTATGTAAAATGAAAGGTGACAAATGGAAACAATTTAGTATAACACGATCTTATTTGTTTTTCCACTCTTTTCTTTCGTTTTTTCCAACGAACACAAAAACAGCCGACGGGGCCCGCGAACATTCGTGCGGGCCCTGTCGGCCGTTCTTTCCGGTTCGGCAGATCACTCTATGCGTTTTTCCATCAGCAGGCGGCTGCCGTCCTCCCGGCAGACCGAATAACCCAGCCGCGAATACAGGCGATGGGCCGCCTCATTGGCCTTCTCGACATGGAACACGACGGCGGGGACGCCGATCTCCTTCGCATACGCTTCGGCCCTTTCGATGAGCGCGGTGCCGATCCCGGCGTTCCGGCAGCGCTCCGTGACCGAGAGATCGTCCAGATAGAGATAGTTCTCCCGCTCGCGGTGGACTTCGATGGAGAGGAAGGCCGCGGTCTCGTCCCCCTCCTGCGCGACGCAGATCCAGTCCTCGCCGCCGGAGAAAAACCTGTCCAGATAGCCCTCTTCATAGGGCTTCACGTCATCCGTATGGTAGATGCTGCGCAGCATCTCGACAAAGAGTGCTTCGATGCGCTCCCTGTCCGCGGGTACGGCCTTTCGCAGCGTGAACGCCGGCCGCAGACGATAGACCGCGTTCAGATTCAGCTTGTCCTCGGCGCTGTCCGGGAAGAGCGTCCTCTCAAATCCGATGTGCTCATGCCGCAGGCAGAGCTCCAGATAACACAGGAAGATCCCCATGTCGATGCGGTTGAAAAACGAGGCCGCGGAGGAGCCGAAGACGCCGCCGATCAGCGGCCGTCTGCAGCGGTATACGCGTAGGCTCTCCCCGTCGTTTTCCACGCGCCAGGGCTGGGAGTTCACGGCGCTCGGCGCAAAGCGCGCGACGTCCGTGACGCCGGGGATCGCGTCCCCGCTCCAGATCTCGCCGACCGGCTTTCTTTTGCTCCCGGAGATATCCTCGCGGAACTTTGAAGCGTCGTCGACCTTCGCGACGGCGATCATGATCACGAAGGGCAGGCCCTCGAACTCCTTCTCCTCGGTCTTGCCGAAGCCGAACCAGAGGGTGCCGATGCCGCGCGAGACCAGCCGGAGATCCAGCTGCTCGCCCAGATAGCCGATGTTCTGGAGATGGTTTTCCTTCTCCTCGCTGTAAAAGAGGATGCAGTACTGCGCGCCGACGCCGCAGTTGGTCTCCCGCGCGGGGACGATCCGCAGCGCCGTGCGGATCTCCGGGTACAGGGGCCTCAGCTCGGAGATCACCGCCATGATGTCCGCCAGATCGTCGTTCGTGATGCTCCCGTCCCCGATCCCGCGGAACACGTGAAAGGACTTCCGTCTCGCCATCGCCTCATACAGCCGTTCATCCATAAAAAGGCACCTCCCGCCCGTCGTTTTCGACCCGTTTCCCGACGGATCGTATCTGTCTACAGTCTGCGGATCGGGAAAAGCATATAGTCCTTCCCGGTCTTCGGATCGGTGAAATCGTGCACGGCCCCCGCGAGCGGGATGCCGTTTTCTCTCATATACCGCAGCACCTGTGCAAAGCTCTCCTCATCCTCGCGCTCGGCGCGGAGATACTCATAGCCCGGGACGACCCATTTCGTCCATCCCTCCGGGGCCTCCGCCCCGTCCACGCACTCGACGCCGGCGAGATACAGTCCCTTCTCGAAGTCCTCCCAGGGCCGGAAGGAGCGGGAGAGATCGGACATCGCACCCCACACGCCGACAAGCGCTCCGCTTTCATCCTTCTTCGCAAGCGCCGCGACCTCGGCAAATTGGGCGTTCGCCTCCTTCCAGAGGCGCGGGATAAAGCCCTCGCCCTCCGCGGTCGAGCCCTCTTTCCCGATGACCGTAAAGGCCTCTTTCTTGTATGTCTCGATCTTCATTTTCCGCCTGTCCTCCCGTCCGTATATGCGCCTTTCTTTTCACCGGCCCCCGGATCACGTCCGTTCCTTCGTCAGCCGAGCCTGATGCCCAGCTCCTCGCAGCGGGCGTGATGCGCCTCGTGCCACTTCAGGAAGAGCGTCTGGAAGCTCTCTCCGTAGACCTCTTCGATTTCCCGCTGACCGCAGTCCAGATGCGCGAAGACCAGCTCCGCGCCGTAATTGGCGATCAGATACTCCAGAAAGCCGGAGGCCTCCTCGTAGGACGCGGCGGTCATCTGCGGGTTTTCCCGCTGGCCCTCGGTCAACAGCATGACATTCCCGCTCACGGACAGATAGCGCTGGCCCAGCGCCTCCGGCATGGTCATGCTCTCCGCCCAGGCGTAATCCATGCGTCCCGGGTCGAGCCCGCCGCGCTCCGGATCGCCGATGCCGAGCGCCAGAAGCTGCTCAAGCGCCTCTCCTGCAAAGCCCAGATCCAGCGCGCGCATCATCCGGTTCTCGCACACGGTGTGCGAAACATAGTCGGCGAGGGCCTCTCCCCAGAAGCCGGGGCTGAGGGCGAAGCTGCAGTGCTGGAAGCTGAGATAGTGGACGTATTCGTGCAGCAGGTTCAGCGCGCCGGTCTCCCAGTTTTGGAAGAGGCGGATGCCCCGCTCGTCCCCGTAGCAGTAGGCGCCGAAGCCGCGCTGCGATTCCGGCGCGTGCCCGGCGAAATCCGTGTAGATATCCACCGCCGGGACCTCGCCGACGAGATAGTCCGCGAGCGCCCGGCGCGCGTCGGCGAAGTCCGCCTCGGCGTCGCGCAGCGTCCGCTCCAATCCGGCGCAAAAGCTCTCCTCGCCCAGCAGCTCCATGTCCTCCGCCGAGAGGAACCAGTTTGCCGAGCCCGTGCGGATCACCCAGGGGTAGCTCACCGCGTGGCGGTTGTCATTTTCTTCCCACAGCAGCTCCGTGCGAGCAGCGTCCGTTCCCTCCGCGCGGGCCGCGCAAGGCAGGAGCGCCAGGCACAGGCACAGCGCGAGCAGCGCGGCGAAGCTCCTCTTGAAAAGGCTTTTTCTTTTCATGGGATCGTCCTCTCTTTCGATTCAATCAGGCCTCGAAGGCCAGCAGATTGCCGAGAGGGATCGAAAAGCCGAGCGCGCGGTACATTTCGAGATCACAGTCCGCGCAGCCCACCGTCAGCGTGCTGACGCCGCTGTCCTCGTATGCGAAGCGCAGCAGCCCGCGGGCGGCCCCGCGATGCCTGCAGGCCGGGCGGATGTAGAAATCCTCGAACACGCCGCTCGCTTCATAATCAAAGGTCGAGAAGCCGACCGTCACCGAGCAGCAGCCGATCAGATCGTTACCGGCCCAGGCGCCGTAAAAAAGGATCTGCCCCTTTTCGATCGCCTCGCGCAGGCGCTCGCGGTCCTCTGCCGTCGGCTCAGCTTCCCCGATCTCCGCCTTATAGGCTCGCTGCAGCTCCCACAGGGCGTCGAGCTCCGTCGTCCTGATCCTGCGATAATCCATGTTTCCTCCGCGCACAGACAGCACCCCTATTCCTTCCGTATCGCGTCCATGATGCGGCAGACGAGGCCGGTGCGGCCGAAGGGCGTCATGAGATAATAGCCATCGACGCTCGGGCGCATGCGCCGGGCAAAGTCGGCGGAGATCTCCAGCGCCAGCGCCTCGCCCCGCTCGCGGTCCGCGCCCTCATAGCGCGCGGCGATCGCGTCGTCCACGATCACGCCGTGGACCTCCCGCTGCAGATAGACGGCGTTTCGCGCGGAGACGATGGGCATGATGCCGCCGAGGAGCCTGCCGTCCAGCTCCTCCCGCGCGCGGGCGAGATTGTCCAGCGCGCGCTGCGTCAGCACCGGCTGAGTCAGGAAGCCGACCGCGCCGTTTTCTTCCTTCTCGCGCGCGAGCTTCAGCTCCATATCAAAGTTGCGGGCGTTGAGATTCAGCGCCGCGAACAGCCGCAGCGGCAGCCCGAGAGCGCGCACGCGGCGCAGCAGCTCCCGCGAGTGGAAGTGGTAAACGCCGTGGGCCTCCTCCCGGTATTCCGGCGGCACCGGGTCGCCGGTGACGAGGAGCATGTTCTCGATCCCCTCGGCCACAAACGCAAAGAGCAGCGACTGCACGGCGATCCAGTTGCGGTCGCGGCAGCTCATGTGCGGCAGGCTCTCCATGCCGAGCTCGCGCCGCAGCTTGCAGGCCATGATGCCCGCGTCCGCGCGGACGCGGCCCA
>CAMJQX010000116.1 GCA_946408145.1 uncultured Clostridia bacterium | reverse complement strand
AGCACGCCCTCCGCCTCCCGCGCGGGGTCGAAGCTGCTGCTGTCGGAGAAGCGCACCTTGTCCATTCGCGCGGTGAAATCCTCCACCGGCTCGATCACGTCGTAGCCGAAGCCTTCGCCGCGGTAGTGCATGGGCACGGTGATGCGCGCGCCGACGGCCTTTGCCAGCGCCGCCGCCGTCTCCGCTCCAATGGTATAGTGTCCGCCCACCGGGATCAGCAGCACGTCCGGCGCGCCGAGCGCCGCCAGCTGCTCCGCAGAGAGCGGGTGGCCGAGATCGCCGAGGTGGGCGATCCGCAGTCCCTCCGCCTCGATCACGTGAATGGTATTCTCTCCGCGCAGGCTGCCGCCCCTGTCGTCGTGGAAGCTGTGGATCGTTTTCACGGTGAACGCGGGCTTTTTCCCGCTCAGGCGCACGCCCTCGGCATAGCCGTGATCCCGATGCCCGTGGCTGCAGAGCGCGAGATCCGCCGTGAGCGCGGGCAGGCTCAGGCCGGGGACGCTTCCGGGCGCATAGGGGTCGAGCACCGCCGAGCCCTCCCGGGTCTCCACCAGGAAGCAGGAATGTCCGCACCATGTGATCTTCATTGTCGTTCCTCCTTTTTGAATGAAAGCTGATTTGTTTTCCGCCGCCATCATATCACGGAACATACCTTGCGCGCAACAAAAGGTTATTGACCCCCATGGGCCGAAATGGTACAATACCCATGTTCACAGCAAGGAGGAACTCCGATGAAAGGTAACTTTATGGTCCGGCTGCTGATGGCCCTGCTGGTCCTCACGGTTTTCGGCGCCTATTCCTATTTTCACGCCGCCTATACACCCTTCAGCGATGAGCTGACGGCCGCGCAGAACGTGAGCGCCGCCCCGCTGGAGATCGCGGCGACGCCCGTGCCCGAAGCGCCCGCCCCGGAGGCGGAGCCCATCGCCGCCGAGCCCACGCCGGAGCCGACGCCCGAGCCGACCCCGGAGCCCACCGTCGACCCCGAATCCCCGGCCGGCCGCGCCGCGGCGCTGGGGCTGCCCGCCCCGCCGGACATCGATGTGACGAGCTGGGAATACACGCTCGTCAACGGCGACCACTCCATCGGCATGTATGAGCCGGAGCAGCTTGCGTATATCAATCAGACGGCCGACGCGACCGACATCCAGTATTCCTACAACGCCAACCGCTGCGAGATCGACGCCCGCGTCGCCCAGCCGCTGCTGGACATGGCGCTCGGCTGCAAGGCTGCGGGGCATCCGATCTATCTCTCCTCCAGCTACCGCAGCTATTCCGCGCAGGCGGCGAATTTCAAGCGCGTCTGTGAGAACAACGGCGTCTCCGACGGCAAGCTCAACGGCTATTACATCACGATGCCCGCCGGCTGCAGCGAGCACCAGCTCGCCCTCTGCTGCGATATCACCGACAAATACTATGAGATCAAATCCGCCGACAAGGTCGCCAGCCCCACGCTCGACTGGCTGCGGGAGCACTGCACGGAGTACGGCTTTATCCTCCGCTTCCCGGAAGAGAAGCGGGACATCACCGGCGTGATGTATGAGACCTGGCACTTCCGCTATGTCGGTCTGGAGGCCGCGAAATACATCACGGAAAACCAACTGTGCCTGGAGGAGTTCCTGGCCCTCTACGGCGTGGAGTAAGGCATGAGAAGAATCGGTAAAATCATATTCGCGCTGGTGATGGCGCTGCTCGCCCTGCTGATGGCGGTGAGCTCCTGCACGCCGCAGTCGGCGCTGACGGCTCCCGCCGCCGTACCCGCCGAGCCGGCAGCCGAACCGGCGCCGGAGCCCATCCCGGAGGATGCGCCCGCCGCCCCGGCGGAGGAGGACGCCGTGATCCTGCCCGGCGGCGCGGGACCCGGAGATGAGGAGCCCGCCCCGGAGGGGCCCTCTGCCCCCGGAGACGAGGCGCCGGCCGAGCCCGCGCCCTTCGAAGCGGAGCCCGTTGAAGCCTCGCCGGAGGAAGCGGAGACGTTCGTGCCGGTGCTGCCGGAGCGGTCCCCGATGGCGGACATGACGCCCGCCGAGCGCGCCGCCGCCTGGGGCCTGCCCGCCCCGCCCGAAGGCGTGGATCTGAGCGGCCGGGAGTTCAAGCTTGCCAACGCCTTCAACAGCATCACCGACCAGCGACCGAACCACGCCTACGGCGCGGGCGTCACGGTGGACGAGGTCTCCGCCGACGCCTTCAACCATTTTGTCACCGACGCCCAGGCCGCAGGCTACGGCGTCACCGCCTGGCGCGGCTACATCGACTACTGGACGACGCTGGAGAATTACTACGAGCCCGCGGTCTACAGCTACGGCGCGGAGACCGCCTCCAAGACCACCTTCGTGCCCGGCTGCCACGACCACCAGACCGCGCTGTGCATCGACCTTCGCTATAACGGCAGCGAGGACTTCCGCGGCACCGAGGCCTGGGACTGGCTGATCTCCCACTGCGCCGACTACGGCATCATCCTCCGCTACCCGGAGGGGCAGGAGAGCTGGTACGGCACCGCCTGCATGTGCCCCTGCCACTTCCGCTATGTCGGCGTCGAGCCCGCGCGCTACATCATGGCCAACAACATCACGCTCGAGCAGTTCATGCTGCTCTACGACTGGGACATCCTCTACGTCCCCGGCGTGAACTGAAGAAAAACAGGAGGCCGCCTGCGGGCGGTCTCCTGTTTTCTGTCGGTCTATTCGCTTTCGCCTCCCTGGCGCTCGCCTGCTCGGCGCTGAACGCCCCCGGGATCCCCCGGGGGCGTTTCTCACACCAGGCGGATCTCCCGGCAGCTGCCCGCGCCGAAGACCTTCTCCATCTCCGTGCGGTACTGCGGGAAGTATGCCGTCGGCATCAGCGCCTGCACGCAGCCTGCGAAGCCGCCGCCGTGCACGCGCCAGGCGCCGCGGCCCTCCAGCAGCTCCCTGCTCAGCGCCAGGCCCTGGGCCAGCTTCGTGTCCCCGGTGGCGCTGGTGACGATGTTGTTCAAAAGCTCCTCCGAGGAGCGGCCCGACTCGTTCATCAGCCGCATATAGGTCTCGCCGTCCCCGGCCTTCAGCGCGTCGCGCATCTGCGGCACGCGCTCGTTCTCGTCGAAAAAGTGCATCGCGCGGCGGACCGGCCGGTTGGCGGGGTCCCAGCCCTTGCTGCGGAAGGCCTCCGGGTCCACGTCGCCCAGCACGCCCTTGTCAAAGAGGTTCGCGACATAGACCATGTCCGCCGGGATGCGGGCATAGGAGGTGTCGAGCCCCGCGTGGCTGCCGCCGGTCTCGGTCAGGCACAGCGTCAGCCCCATCGCGGCAAAGTCCGCGTGGACGGGCTCGATCTCGCGCGTTGCGAAATCCACATATACCGTCTGCCCCAGGGCGCAGACCAGCTGGCTCATCAGGCCGCAGGGCTTGCCGAAGAACTCGTTCTCCGCCTTCTGCGCCAGACGCGCGATGACGATGGGCTCGATCTTCCCCTCGTTGAACAGCGTGTTGAGGATGCGCCCGATCAGAACCGAAAAGGCCGCCGAGGAGCTCAGCCCCGCGCCGACCGGCAGGTCGCTGGTCACGGCGGCGTCGAAGCCGCCGATCTTCAGCCCAAGCTCCTGGAAGCCCGCCAGCATGCCGCGCAGCAGCGCCTGCGGCGTGCCGAATTCCCGCGTGCGCACCGTCAGCTGGTTCAGTCTGATCTCCAGATCGCCGTAGCCCTCGGAATGCATGTGCACGACGCTCTGCCCGTTCGCGGCGGCCTTCGCCCGGATGCCCATCTCCAGGGCGCCGGCGAGGATCCGCCCGTTCTGATGATCTGTATGGTTACCGGCCAGCTCTGTCCGGCCGCTTACAAAAAACTCTTTCTTCATTGACCTTATCCTTTTGATCCGTTCCTGCCGCTTCCGTTCACATGATAAATGATATAACAGCTTCCGGGCAAAGTCAATGCAGAAAACGTTTCAAAATGTTTAATAAAATGGATTCTTCCCGGGAAATCGCGTCGAAACGTCACACGATCGGCATCTGTTCGGTAATCTAAGGAGATTTCCCGGGATCGGGACGACCGGCGGAAGCTTTTTCCCCGACAATAAAAAACTCCCCCGGGTGGGGGAGTTTTTTCGTTGTCGGGATCAGTAGTTTTCTTTCCTGACCTCGAAATAGGCCTGCGGGTGGTTGCAGACGGGGCAGGTCTCGGGCGGCTGGGTGCCGACGACGAGATGGCCGCAGTTGCGGCACTCCCAGACCACGACGCCGCTCTTCTCGAACTGGGTCTTGGTCTCCACGTTCTCCAGCAGCTTGCGGTAGCGCTCCTCGTGGTGCTTCTCGATGGCGGCGACGCCGCGGAACTTGGCGGCGAGCTCGTCAAAGCCCTCCTCCTCGGCCTCTCTGGCCATGCGCTCGTACATGTCGGTCCACTCGAAGTTCTCGCCCTCGGCCGCGTGCAGGAGGTTTTCCTCCAGCGTGCCCAGCTCGCCCAGCTCCTTGAACCAGAGCTTGGCGTGCTCTTTTTCGTTGTCGGCGGTCTTGAGGAAGATCTCGGCGATCTGCTCATAGCCGGACTTCTTGGCCACGGACGCGAAATAGGTGTATTTGTTTCTCGCCTGGGACTCGCCCGCGAAGGCCTCCCACAGGTTTTTCTCGGTCTTGGTGCCCGCGTATTTGTTTGCCATGACAGTACCTCCTAAATGGTATTCTAAGGCCACTATACCATATCCTGCCCGTTCGTCAAGTCTTTATTCTTCTCCTCCGGCTCAGGCGCAGCAGCGCAGGCGCCAGCGCGAGGAGATAGGCGTGGATCGCCGCCGCGCGCAAGGGAAAAGCGGACGGCTGAATGCGTATTCCCGTTTTTTCCCGAAGCCTTAGTACCGGCAGTAATCGCCGCACCAGCCGCATTCCCAGCCGTCATCGTATTGGATGACGGGGCTCGCGCAGCGGGGGCAGGTTTGCTGCTGTGAGGCCGCGCGGATCACACGCTCCCTCGGCTCCGGTTTCTCCTGCCGCCGCGGCGCGTTCTTCCGCCCGACATGGGCGGCCAGGAGCAGGATGGGCAGGGCGACCGCACCGATCGCCAGCAATATCAAAGCTTCCACCTTGTTCTCTCTTCCTTTCCGTGGGCCTGCGGCCGTCGATGCACGGCTCCGACGCAAATCCAAATATATGATACCAGAACCGGGCACGGGAAACAAGGGCCTCCATCCGCAGCAGCCGATCGCAGCTCATGGCATAAAAAAAGCAGAGCCGCTCGTTTGAGCGGCTCTGTGTTGGCGTTGACCTATTTTCCCGGCTCGTCGCCAAGCAAGTATCGTCGGCACTGGTGAGCTTAACTTCTGTGTTCGGAATGGGAACAGGTGGACCCTCACCGTTAAAAACACCAACTGTCAGGGATCACACCCTGAAAACTGAACAGAGAGGAAGCAAGGACGTAACCTGCATAGTAATTGTAGGTCAAGCCCTCGGGCTATTAGTACCGGTAGGCTGAACACATTGCTGTGCGTACACCGCCGGCCTATCAACGAAGTAGTCTTCTTCGGCCCTTACTCCA
>CAMJQX010000115.1 GCA_946408145.1 uncultured Clostridia bacterium | reverse complement strand
GCCTGGTCGACGGCGAGTACACCGCCGAGGCCGAGTCCCTGCTCAACTTCGAGAACGTCTCTGTGACCATCGTGGTCGAGGGCGGAAAGATCGTGAGCGTGGACGTGGACACCTCCAGCCAGTCCGCGGACTACGGCGCTGCGGCGGAGCCTCAGTTCGAGGAGCAGATCCTCGACGCGCAGGGCGGCCCGATCGACGGCGTGTCCGGCGCGACGCTTACCTCGATGGCCGTGAAGGAAGCCTATGCCGACGTGCTCGGGCAGGCCGCCTGAGCGGCTACGATACCCGGAATAAACACTATGTCCCCTGTCGGAAGCATCCGGCAGGGGACATAGTGTTTTTGCCGCAGTTCTTCTGTTGATACGCTTGTTAGGATCTGTCTGAACTTTCAACATATTTTGTTGACATCGGCTGTCGTTATGATAAAATATTCGTGTAAAGCCGGTATGAGCCGGAAACGACGAATAATCATTAAGGAGGAAAACGTATGAGCAAAATCTCTCGCAGAGACTTTTTGAAGGGCACCGTGGCCGGAGCCGCCGCCCTCTCCCTGACCGGACTGGGCATGGGCAGAGTCGCGGCGCACGCCGAGGAAGAGGCGCCCGCGAAGCACAGTTGGGAAGTCAAGCCCGATCCCATCCCCGAATCCGAAATCGTCAAGACCGTCGATACTGAGATCCTGGTCATCGGCGGCGGTTACTCCGGCTGCTGCACCGCAGCGCGCGCGGCCGAGCTCGGCGCGAAGGTCATCCTCGTCGAGAAGAGCGACACCCTGCACGGCAACGGCGTCGGCGGTACCGGCGCAGTGGCCTCCAAGGTCCTGGACGAGGCCGGCCTGAAGCTGGACAAGGTCGATTCCCAGAAGCGCTGGGTCAAGACCTGCGGCGGCCGCTGCCGTGAGTCCCTGGTTGCGAAGTTCCACAACAACTCCGAAGAGGCCATGAACTGGATGATCGACATCGCTGAGGCCGACGGCGCGCAGGCGCTTATCAGCGAGAACCACTCCAACGACATCGTCCACAAGGAGGACCGCACCTACCACATGTTCGTCGGCGGCGATACCTTCGGCGAATTCGGCATGGCCACCTTTGCCCCGCACCTGTTCCGCAAGTTTGCCGAGGCGCACGGCGCGGAGTTCGTGTACAACAGCCCGGCCGAGCAGCTCGTACAGGACGAGTCCGGCGCGGTCATCGGCGCGGTCTGCAAGACCGACGAGGGCTACGTGAAGTACAACGCCAGCAAGGGCGTCGTCCTGGCCACCGGCGATATCTCCTTCAACAAGGAGATGATGGAGTACTTCGCCCCCATCGGCCTGAAGGTCATGGCGAGGCTGAACGGCGCTGTTGGCGACACCGGCGACGGCCATAAGATGGGCATGTGGGCCGGCGGCGCCGTGCAGGACGGCCCCTGGCCGACCATGATGCATCCGCAGGCCGCCTCCTTCTGGCACGGTCCCTTCCTCTTCGTCGACCCGAAGGGCAAGCGCTTCATGAACGAGGCCACCTGGGTGCAGGGCAAGTGCGTCGGTCTGGTGACGCAGGCCAAATCCCCCTATGCCTTCTCCATCTTCGACAAGAACTACCCCGAGTACGTGCTGCAGAGCCTGCCCGTCGGCGGCGGCATGTTCTGGGACAACTTCCGCTTCCTCGGCTCCACCTTTGAGGACTCTGTCGAGACCACGAAGAACACCATCGAGAACGGTGTGGAGAACGACCCGAAGAACTACTTCAAGGCCGACACGCTCGAGGAGCTGGCCGAGAAGCTCGAAGTCCCCGTCGACACCTTCCTGGCCACGGTCGAGCGCTACAACGAGCTGGTCGAGGGCGGCGAGGACCTTGACTTCTACAAGGACGCCGTGTTCATGACCCCGATCAAGGAAGCCCCCTTCTACGCCACCCGCGTCGGCGCCGGTCTGCTGGCGGTCGTCGGCGGCCTGCACATCGACGACAACAACCAGGTCATGACCGCGGAAGACGAGGTCATCCCCGGCCTGTTCGCCGTCGGCAATGTCTCCGGCGATATGTACGCGCAGGACTACCCGATCAACTTCATGGGCAACAGCCACGGCCGCTGCCTGGTCGGCGGCTACTGCGTAGGCACCTACCTGGCCAATCTCTGAGCCGGCTCGCTCTGAATCCAAGCAACATAAAAGGCCGTGCGGCGAACGCCGCACGGCCTTTTCATTGTTCTTCTTTGTTCTTCTTTACGGGATCGGGTGGACGAGCGCCTCGAAATCCGCGGCGTGTGCACAGTAGAAATCGAGGTCCGCGCTGGCCTGCACCCGCACCTCGCCCACCTGCGTGACGGCGGCAAGGCCGCAGCCGATCTGGTCGATCTCCGCCGCATGCGTCTCGAAGCCGGGCAGGAACCAGCCCTCAGGCGTTTCACGGTACGTGTCGCCGAGCGCCTCACAGACGATCTGCCGCTGCCCGGCGCTCAGTCCTGCGTCAAAGCGGAAGCCGCAGGGGCGCTTTGCCAGCAGCCCCGCGAGCGTTGTGCGCAGCTGCCCGGGCTTCGGATTCTTCGCCGGAGAGACGACGCAGCAGAAGCGGTGATACCCGGCCTGATAACAGACGTCCAGCGCGTTCAGAAGCTCAGACACAGGGCAGAAGCCCGTCTCGCGAAGGACCTCTTCGTCCAGGCTCGGGGTCAGGAAGCGGATCTGCGCCTGATTCAGATGCCTGGCCGCGTTCAGGCGATAGAAGTCAAAGCCGCGCGGCGCCGCCTGCAGCGTGACCAAGACGCGGGGGCTGAGGCGGAATCGTTCGCCGATCAGGCGGTACAGCTCCTCCAGATCGTCCTGCGGGATGTGGCAGAAGGAACCAACGCCGAAGACGAGCTCGGTCACCTCGCAGTCCTCCAGCCCCTCGGCGGCGGAGACGATCTCCTCCCGGAGCGCGCGCAGATAGCGATTCATTTCGGGGGCCTTGAAGTCCCGGATGCAGTCGGGATAGTCCCGCTCGTTCCCGTCCCGCTGGAACGGGAGGGAGATAAACAGACGGATCGGATCCATGCGGTCACCTCGTTTGTTTGACAGTTCCTTCTCACGCGAAACGATTGCGCGCGGCGTCATAGCGAAAGCCCACCGCCTCCAGCGTATGCTCCAGCTCTGATCGATCGACGTCCAGATCCTCGCACAGCGCGGAGAGCGAGTCGTACTCGTCGCGCAGCTTGGTGTTGACCCAGCTCAGCAGGATCATCGGGTCCTTCGGCAGCATCGGCGCTCCCCCCTTCACTCGCCGCGCAGCGCGTCCGGCAGCTCCCGCAGGCGCTCCAGCGCGTCATAGATCCCGTCCTCGGAAAGAACGCCGCGGGGCAGCTCCGGCGGGAGCAGGCCTCCCTCGTCAGCCTCGAAATCCGCGCGCCATTCCGGGCTCTCCAGATAGGCGGCCAGAGCGTCCGCGTCCTCCCTGGCGGCGGCGCGGGCAGCGAGGACATATTCCGCGTTTTCCAGCCAGGCGGTCAGGCGGTTCAGCCGCTCCTCCATCTGACGGATCCGTTCGATTCGCTCCATGCTCAGAAGCCCAGATTGTCGTTGACCAGGATCACGTGGATGCGCCCGGCGTGGCGGGAGAAGCGCGTGATCAGGAACTGGCAGCAGATCGTGTCGGGCGACTTGCAGTTCATGCAGGCGCCGGTCTTCGCGCAGGGCGTGGAGAGGCCGAAGCGCTGGGCGTTGATGGGCGCGGCCACGTTGCGGGCGCGCTTCATGGCGCCGTCCACGTCGCTGCAGACCTTGTTCATGCCCACGATCATCACGACTTTCTTCGGGCCGTGCGCGATCGCGGAGACGCGGTTGGCGTTGCCGTCGATGTTGACGAGCACGCCGTCCTCGGTGATGGCGTTGCAGCTGGCGAGGAACACGTCGGCGTCGTAGGCCAGCAGCATGGCCTTGCGCTTGTCCTCATAGTCGTTGCGGTCGATGAAGTTGTAGCTGCCCTCCTTGAGCGCCTTGACCAGGCCGATCTCCGCGACGCTCACGCCGCCGCCCATGGTGACGCTGCTGCCCTCGGGGATCAGCTCCAGCGCTTTCTGAAGCGCGGTCTCGCGGTCCTCGGCGTAGTAGCCGGACATGTTGCGGCTCTCGAGGCCCTTGATGACCTTCTGCGCCAGCAGCTCATTGCGTTTTACGATGTTTTTGTCCATGTGTTCTCCTCCTGTTTCGTTTTATCGGAATCGCAGGCTTGCGGGAGGGACAAGCCCCTCCCCTGCAGGCTCACATGCTCTCGGGCGCCGAGACGCCGATCAGATTCAGGGCGTTGGCGAGCGTGATCCTCAGCGCCACGATCAGACCGAGGCGCTCGTTGGTCAGCTCCGGATCCTCGGGGTTATAGACCTTGGTGCTGTTGTAGTAGCTGTGGAAAACCTTGACGAGCGACAGGATATAGTCGGCCATCTTGTTCGGCTTTCGCAGCAGGGCGTCGTTCGCGACCTCGGCGGGGAACTCGCCGATCATCTTCAAAAGCTGCAGCTCCTTCTCGTCCGTGAGCCGGTCATAGCTCTCGGCGCGCACAAAGCGCGGCATCTTCGGGTTCGAGAGGATGGAGCACATGCGCGAATGCGCGTACTGCGCGTAGTAGACGGGGTTGTTGTTGTCCTGCGAGCGGGCGAGCTTCAGATCCAGATCCATGTGGGTGGACACGTCCTTGGAGGCGAAAAACCAGCGGGCGGCGTCCACGCCGATGTCCTCGCAGAGCTCGCGGATCGTGATGGCGTTGCCCGTGCGCTTGGACATCTTGACCTCCTTGCCGTCCTCGACCATGCGCACCATCTGGATCAGGTCCACGGACAGCGTGCCCTCGGGGTAGCCGAGCGCCTTGAGCGCGGCCTGCATACGCGTCACGTAGGAGTGGTGGTCGGCGCCCCAGAGGTCGACCAGCAGCGGATAGCCCCGCTCGACCTTGTGGACGTGGTTGGCAATGTCCGGCGTCATGTAGGAGAGGGTACCGTCGCTCTTGCGCAGGACACGGTCCTTTTCGTCGCCGTAGTTGGTGCTCCGAAACCACAGCGCGCCGTCCTTCTCGTAGGTCAGGCCCAGATCCTTCATGCGCTGCAGGCAGGCCTCGATGCGCTGCCGGTCGTTCTCGTAGAAGAAGGTCTCGTGCATCCAGGAGTCGATGCGCACGCGGTAGAGGCGCAGGTCGCGGTCGATCTTCTCAAGCTCGCGGGTCTTGCCCTCGGTCATGAAATACGCGAGCCGCTCTCCGGGGTCGGCGTTGAGCCACTTGTCCCCGTCGCGCGCGGCGATCTCCTCGGCGATCTGCCTGACGTCCTCCGCGTGGTAGCCGTTCTCGGGCAGCGGGTAGTCCCGGCCAAAGTGTTCAAAGTAGCGGGCGGTCAGGCTCTCGCCCAGCATGACGATCTGGTTGCCGGCGTCGTTGACGTAGTACTCGCGCAGCACGTCCCATCCGCTTGCCTCCATCAGGCGGCAGATGCTGTCGCCCCAGGCGGCGTTGCGGGCGTGGCCGCAGTGCAGGTCGCCCGTGGGGTTGGCGGAGACCCACTC
>CAMJQX010000114.1 GCA_946408145.1 uncultured Clostridia bacterium | reverse complement strand
TGCGGGCGATGGGGTCGCAGCCCGCGGCCTGCACGCCGTAGACCTGCACGCGGGGGTTGATCTGCTTGACCGCCGCCGCGATGCCCGCGAGCAGGCCGCCGCCGCCCGCGGGGGCGACGATCACGTCCACGTACGGCAGGTCGGACAGGATCTCCAGACCCAGGGTGCCCTGACCCGCGATGACCTCCGGGTCGTTGTAGGGATGCAGGAAGGTCGCGCCTTCCTCCTCGCAGATGCGCAGGGCCTCGGCATAGGCGTCGTCAAAGCAGTCGCCCGCGGCGACGACTCTGGCGCCGTAGCCCTCGGTGGCCTGCAGCTTCGCGATCGGCGCGGTCTTGGGCATGACGATCGTCGCGGGCACGCCGAGCCGGGAGGCCGCGTATGCCACGCCCTGGGCGTGATTGCCGGCGGAGGCGGCCACGACCGGGCCGGTGCACCCCTGCTCGACCAGGGAGGCGATCTTGTTGCTCGCGCCGCGGATCTTGAAGGAACCGGTCTTCTGCCGGTTTTCGCATTTGAGGTAGACGGTGCCGCCGGTCATGGCGGAGAAGGTGGAGGAAAGGTCCAGCTCGGTGTGGTGCAGGATGGGCTTGAGCCGCTCGGCTGCTTTTTCCAGCTCGCTCAGGGGAATGTCCATGGCGTTGCTCCTCCTCGATAGAGAATGATACTGTCCGGAATATCGGTATCTATAGTGTAGCCCATTTGCGGACAAAAAGCAAGGCTTCCGATGGGGAAGCCATGCTTTTGTCAAGGGAGGGGAGCGTGTCAGCCGAGCTGCCGCCGTACGTAATCCACGATCTCGCCGGGGTCGATCACGTCCCGGTGCAGGACCGGCCGCTCCCGCAGGCCGCGCAGGCCGCGGGGGATCGGCTGCTTTGTGAGTTCCGCGAGCCGCTCCATCTGTTCAAACTCATCGCCGCTGAGGTCCCCGCCGATGGCTTTCAGCACCGCCGCGGGGAACTTGAAGGGCGAGGCCGTGGAGAGGACCACCGTCTTCCTGTCCGCCCCGCGCGTACGCTTGTATGCCTGCGCGACGGACATGCCGACAGCGGTGTGCGTGTCGCAGAGGTAGCCATAGTCCCGCCAGACGCGTCCGATGGCCTCCGAGCACTGCGTCTCGCCGCAGCAGCCGGCGGCGAAGTCCTCACGGATGCGCGCCATGGCCTCCTCCGGAAAGCGGTAGAAGCCGTCGGCGTTCAGCTTCTTCATGCAGTCTGCCACGAGCGCCGTGTCGCCGCCGGAGGCGAGGAAGAGAAGGCGCTCCAGATTGGAGGACACGAGGATGTCCATGGAGGGAGAGGCGGTCTTCAAAAAGGCGCGGCGCTTGTCGTAGATGCCGGTCTCCAGAAAATCGGTGAGCACGCGGTTGGCGTTGCTGGCACAGACGAGCCGCCCCACGGGCAGACCCATCAGCTTGGCAAAGTAGCCCGCCAGAATGTCCCCGAAGTTGCCGGTGGGCACGACGTAGTCCACCGGCTCGCCGGGGGCGATCGCGCCGCGGCCGAGCAGCTCGGCATAGGCGATGAAGTAGTAGACCACCTGCGGGGCGAGACGGCCGATGTTGATGGAGTTGGCGGAGGAGAGGCGGCTGCCGGCGGGCAGCGCGTCCCCCGTCAGGGCGGCGAAGGCGCGCTTGACCCCGCTCTGGCAGTCGTCAAAATTGCCGCGGACGGCGCAGACCTTGACATTCCCGCCGGGCTGCGTGACCATCTGCGCCTTCTGCACCGGGGAGACGCCAGCGTCGGGGAAGAAGACAAGGATGCCGGTGCCCTCCACGTCGTGAAAGCCCTCGAGCGCGGCCTTGCCGGTGTCGCCGGAGGTGGCGGTCAGGATATAGATCCGATCCCGCACGCCCTCCTGCCCGCGCGCGGCCGTGACCAGCTGCGGCAGCATGGACAGCGCCACGTCCTTGAAGGCGGCGGTCGGCCCGTGGAAGAGCTCCAGCACATAGTCGTCCCCGACCTGCACGAGCGGGGTCAGCTCCTCGCTGTCGAACTTGCCGTCGTAGGCGCGGCGCACAAGCTCGTCCATGTCCGCAAAGCCGGGCAGGAGGTGGGAGAGGATCATCCCGGCCATGCCGAGCGGCGGGAGCTTCAGACAGCCCTGCCAGTCGAAGGGGCGGCTGCCGAGCGCCGGGTCGATATACAGTCCGCCGTCGGGCGCGATGCCCTCAAGGATGGCGGCGGTGTCGGAAACGCGGTGATCGCTGCGGGTTGACTGATAATACATGAGCTTACCTCCTTTACTCGATCGCGATGAGGCGGATGTTGTCCACGCCCGCTACGGCGCCGATCCCGTCCAGCAGCTGCTGGAGGGAGATGTTCATGCCGCCGAGGTCGAGGGCGACGGTGAGGCTCGCCTTCGCGTGGATGGGCAGGCTCTGGTCGATGGTCAGGACGCTGGCCCCGGCGGCGGAGATCCGCTGCAGCAGCGCGCTCAGGACGCCCGGCTCGTGCTCGAGCAGCATGGACAGCACGGCCCGGCGGCCGCCCTCCGTCTCCGAGGGCTCGAAAATGCAGTCCTTGTATTTATAATACGTGCTGCGCGAGATGCCCGCCTCGCGGCAGGCCTGGCTCACGTCCCGCAGCTGCCCGCTCTCGAGCCTGCGCCGCACGGCCAGCACCGTGTCGAAATAGTCCGGCAGGACGCTCTTATGGACGATGAGATAGTTTTCCAGCATGGCGATGCTCCCATCTGATGAAATCCACAAAAAATAGGCTTGCAATTTGTGCATCTCTATGATACACTGTCTTCATCAAAAAAACAAGTGTTTTTGTTTTGCGGACACAAGATTTTTTCGGAAGGAAGCATAAGCAATGAAAGTCGCGGTATTGGGATTCGGAACGGTCGGCTACGGCGTGTATGAGATGCTGGGGAAGGCGAAGGGCCTCGAGCAGGGGCCGGTGCTGGTGCGCCCGGGCAAGAACGACGCGCCGTTCAAGGTGACGAGCATCGAGGAGATCGTGAACGATCCCTCGGTCGGCGCGGTGGCGGAGGTCATGGGCGGCGTAGACCCGGCCTTCCAGTACGCCTCGGCGGCGCTGCGGGCGGGCAAGCACTTCGTCACCTCCAACAAGGCGCTGGTCGCGGCCAAGGGGCCGGAGCTGGACGCCATCGCCCGCGAGAAGGGCGCGGCCTTCCTGTTCAGCGCGGCCTGCGGCGGCGGGGTGCCCTTCCTGCACAACCTGGCGCTGGCGCGCGAGAGCGACGAGATCCTCTCCATGGGCGGTATTTTGAACGGCACCACCAACTACATGCTCGACGCGATGCAGCGCCTGCATCTCGACTACGCGGACGTGCTGGCCGACGCCCAGCGCCTCGGCTATGCCGAGGCCGATCCCACGGCGGACGTGTCGGGTCTCGACGCGCTGCGCAAGATCATGCTGGCCTGCGCGGTGGCCTACGGGACGCTGCCGACGGACGGGCTGCTGCACGAGGGCATCGAGTCCGTCACGGCGGCGGACGTGGCCCACTTCCAGAGCCGCGGCTATACCTGCCGGCTGATCGCCGGCGGGGGCAGAGCGGAGGACGGGGTCTACGCCTACGTGGAGCCGGTGCTGCTGCGTGACGGTGCGGCCGAGTGCTCCGTACTGCAGAACTATAACATGGCACGCTATGAGGGCGCCAACGCCGGGCCCATCGTACTGATGGGGCAGGGCGCGGGCCGCTGGCCGACGGCCTCGGCGGTGCTGCGCGATCTGAGCGGCATCCTGCGCGGCGAGCGCGAAATGTTCCCCAAGGGGCTGCGGCGCGGCGAGGTGGACAACAGCCTGTGCCGCCATAGCTATTACGTGCGCCTCCCGGCGGAGCTCGCGGGCGAGCTGCCGGCCGCCTCCGCGGAGCTCGACGGCGGCGTCGTGCGCATGATCACGGAGCCGCTCGCGGTCTCGCAGATGCACTTTGAGGCGAGCCGCCTGCGCAGCGGAGGCGCGGAGCTCTTCTTCGCCGCGGTGAGAGAGTGAGAAAGCTGCTGTGCTACGATGATTCCGGAGAAAGGAGAGGGGACAGTATCCCCCAGTCAGCCTGACGGCTGACAGCCCCCTTTAGGCAAGGGGGCCAAATTAGAACCTCATTCGGCGCTTCGCGCCACATCAGTTAAACGGGGCTGGAACCAGGACGGACGCCCCTCATCCGTCCCAGTGTGCGCACTGGGGCACCTTCCCCCGAGGGGAAAGGCTATAAGGAAAGGATTCTATGTTAAAAGTTGCGAAATTCGGCGGCTCCTCCGTGGCGGGGGCCGAACAGTTCAGAAAAGTCAGGGCCATCGTCGACGCGGATCCGGCACGGCGGGTCGTGGTCGCCTCCGCCGCGGGCAAGCGGCACAAGGACGACCATAAGCTGACAGATCTCCTGTATCTCTGCCACGCGCACCTGACCTACGGGGTATCCTGCGAGGAGATCTGGCATACGATAGAAACGCGGCTGATCGGCATCCGGGACGAACTGGGGCTGGCTCTGCCCATCGAGCGGGAGCTCGCGGCCTACGGCAGAAAGCTCAACAGGGAGCTCTCGATCGACGAGCTGGTGAGCCGCGGCGAATACTATACCTCGCGGCTGCTGGCCGAGTATCTGGGCTTTGCCTTCGTGGACGCGGCGGACTGCGTGTTCTTCGGCATGGACGGCACCGTGGACCGCGAGAAGACCGACCCCGCCATCGCCGCGGCGCTGGAAGAAAACGGAAGGATCGTGATCCCCGGCTTCTACGGGAGGCTCCCCACAGGGCGCATCAAGGTCATGAGCCGCGGCGGCAGCGACATCTCCGGGGCGCTGGCCGCGGCTGCGGTGGACGCGGACGTGTACGAGAACTGGACGGACGTGTCCGGTATCCTGATGGCGGACCCGCGCATCGTGCAGGACCCGCGCCCGATCGCCAGCATCACCTTCGGCGAGCTGCGGGAGCTCGCGTTCATGGGCGCGTCGGTGCTGCATGAGGAGTCGATCCAGCCGGTCAAGGAGAAGGGCATCCCCCTCAACATCCGCAACACCAACCGGCCCGAGGATCCCGGCACGATGATCGTCGAGCGCATCGACGAGGAAGAGCAGCATGAGCGCTTCATCACCGGCATCGCCGGACGGAAGAATTTCAGCATCCTGACCGTGACCAAGCACGACATGCACCTGTCCTCAACACTGCGCAGCGCGCTGGAGATCTTCGACCGCTACGGCGCACCTGTGGAGCACATCACCCTCGGCCTCGACTCCTTCGCGCTGGTCTCGGCCACGGCGGCGCTGGGCGACGCGGTGTACGACGTGATCGCCGATATCCGCAAGAGCTGCCGTCCGGACGAGGTGGATCTCAAGGACGGCATCTCCCTCGTGGCCGCGGTCGGCCGCAAAATGTCGTCCCGGCCCGGCGTATCCGGCCGTCTCTTCGCCGCGCTGGGCGAGCACGGCGTCAACATCCGCACCATCGCCCAGGGCGCTGACGAGCTGGCGATCATCGTGGGCGTCGAGAACGAGCAGTTTGAAAACGCGATCCGCGTCATGTACGACGGCTTCGCGGGCTAA
>CAMJQX010000113.1 GCA_946408145.1 uncultured Clostridia bacterium | reverse complement strand
GATCTGTGTTGCCCTTCACGGTTACGGTGACGGAGAGCATCAGGCGCGTGCCCATGCAGCTGATATTGACCGCGCTGGTTTTGGGGCCGATGATCGGGTTTTCGATCTCCCATGCCACATCCTCGAGAACGCTTCCGTCGGACATGTGCGCGTCGATCCGCAGACCGGTCGGATCGAAGGTATCGCCGGAATCATAATTCATTTTCACCGGCTTGGACACGATCTCGAGCTTTTCCAAGGTAGGTTCGGCGTCGGGAACGGCTGTTTCCGATGCCTGCTGCGGGGTTTCTGTTTGCGCGCTCTCTTTCGCCGGGCTTCCTGAGCAGCCCGCGAGAAGCAGAAGACATACAAACAGTAAGGGGAGCCATCTTTTCATGCGTTCTTTCTCCTTTCAAACCGAATCCAGAAAAGAATACCCACAACCGTGAAAGCGGACACGATGCCTGCAGCCGCTCTCAGGGCGATCTGCCACGTCGGCGTGACGGCGATCACGGTGGCGTTGCCGATATTCATGGCGTTGGTCCTCGTCACGGAATAGACCACATTTTTCGCCGCTCTTGCCACAGCGCTGCTCAGCGCGGGATCGGCTTCTGAACCGTCCAAGGTTCCCATGCCGCCTTTCTGCCCGCACCAGTAGTCCTGACCGGCCAGCACGCCAAGGCGGTAGTCCATCCATTTGGCGTTCATGGACATATCGGTGATGGCAGCGCCCTCCATGCCGAATTCCTCGCGGAGCACGCCGGTCATCAGACCGCGGTGGGAGCCGGACCAGACCACGCCGATGCGGTTGAAGCTGGACATCACGTTCATGGCGCCCCCGCGGACAGCCCCCTCAAAGGGCTCCAGATACAGCTCGCGGATCGCCTGTTCATTGGCCCAGACGGAGATGCCGTAGCGCCCTTCCTCCTGATCGTTGAGCGCGAAATGCTTGACAAAGGCCAGCGCGCCCCGATCCCGGATGCCCTGCACCTCCGCGGCGCAGATCTCTCCGGAGAGCCATCCGTCCTCGGAGTAATACTCGTTGTGGCGGCCGAGGTACTGGCTGCGGTGAATGTTGGCGCCGGGCGCATAGATGCCGGCGATGGCAGAGGCGTTTGCGCCCTGATTGCCGTGCATCATATCCTCGCCGATGCATTTGCCCACCGCCGTGATCAGCGCACGGTTAAAGGTGGCAGCCATGACGTCCTCGGAAGTAAAGGCCATGCCGCTGCCGCCGCCCATGAGGCTCTTGGTGAAGCCGGTAGGGCCGTCCATCTCCTGCGTGGCAGGGAGATTGATGGCGGGAAGCGCCTTGGTGTTGTATGCGCCGTTGTACACAAGCTCCAGCATATCCGCATAGCCGATCTGGGAAATCAGCTCCTCCCAGGCCGGATCGCTGTAATCGACATCTACGAAATCAATGGCGTTCAGGCTCCCGCTTTTTCCCGTTTCCGCAGGCACGGCATCGGCATAATAAAGCGCCTTCATTTTTTCGGCGATGGCGGCGCGGCCGCTCTCCTCATGGGTCAGCCCGTCGGCCCACATGGCTTCGGTGACGGAAAGACGCTGTGTGCTCGGCCAGGTGCCGAGCCAGTCGGCACGGCTGAGATAGGTCACGCTTTGCCCGTCGGCGCCCTCGTATTTGTTCAGATCGGCGTTGTCAAACTGATTGGTGATCGGATTGCCGGTATAGCTGGAACGGGAATAGGTCGCAGTATCCAGCTCGGCGACCGTCCACTTTGCGGTAAGAGAGGCGTCGCCGGAGCCGATCAGGCGTCCTTCCTCGGCCCCTTTTGCCAGCAGGATGTTGTTGACGGCGTTGTGGGCGTCCGTGCCGACAGTAAAGTAGTAATCCCCGGCGTCGAGGATATAGGTTTGCGCCTGATTGGCGTCATAGCTTGTCAGATCGTCCTTGCGGACAGAGATCGTAAAGTGTTCCGTCGTGCCCGCGGCGATCTCCTTTTTGTCGAAGCCGCAGAGCTCCACCGAGGCCTTTTCCACCCCGTTCAGGCGGTCATACTCGGTATACGGAGACTGGAAGTAGATCTGCACCGTGTGCTTGCCGTCAACAGCGGAGTCGTTTTTCACGTCGACACTTACCGTCAGGCTCTCGCCCGCATCCTCGACGGCAAAATTCGAGTAGACAAAATCGGAGTAGCTGAGGCCGTAACCGAAGGGGAAGGCGACCTCCGCGCTGTAGTCAAAATCACCCGCGTTGCCCTGACCGAGCACATAGTCCTCGTAGCGCGTCTCAAAATACCGGTAGCCGACATAGATCCCCTCCTGATAGACGACGTAATTCAGGTTGCATTTGTCGATACCGGGCGCTGTGTTGTTCTGCGCGGCAGCAAGCCCGTAGGCCTCCGCGTTTGTGTACGGGAAGGCGTTGTAGTTTGCCATGGCGGGAGAAGCATGGTTGTCCTTGAGAAAGGTATCCACAATCCGGCCGGAGGGATTGACCTTGCCCGCCAGGATATCAGCCACCGCGGGGATGCCGTTCATGCCCAGATTTCCGACCCAGAGCACGGCGTCAAGATCGTAATCGTCGATGAAATCCAGCTGCAGCGTGCTGGAGGAGTTGAGCAGCACCACGATCTTTTGGAAGACGCCCTCTTCCTTGAGCGCCTGCAGGTTTTCGAGAAGCTCCCGCTCCTCCCGGCAGAGCTGCAGATAGTCTCCGTCCGTCATGTACGCCGCAAGGCTCTCCAGCCCGGAGGGCAGATCCGCGCCCTCGCCGGAGGAACGGGAGAAGACGACGATGGCGCAGTCGCCGAAGTCGGCGAAGCTGCTCTTGAGCGCGTCGGGATACTTCTCCCAGGGTACCTCGTTGATGCGGTACTGATCGGGGCTTCCGCCGGAGAGGTCGGCGTTGACCCGCTTATAGCCGGAGGTCTTATAGAACTTCCACAGCTCGGTGTTGACGCAGCCGGGAGCGAAGCTGTCCTCCAGCGCACTGTATAAGCTCACCGCGTCGCCTGTAGCCATAAAGGCGGAGCCTGTTCCGGTCAGAACAGGGTCGGCGGCCGACTGGGAAAAGAGTGAAATTTTTGCATCCGGGGCCAGCGGCAGCGCATGGTCGCGGTTGAGCAGGAGCGCGGCGCCCTCCGCTTCCACCTGGCGGCAGACCGCCCAGTCGTTGGCGCTCAGCTCCTCCTCGCTGTCATACTCTGTCCAGTAAAAAATCTGCGCGTCGGGATCGGGAAGGATTCTCTGCGTTTCCGCGCCCAGCGCTGCGTTGATCATGGTTGCGTAGTAGTTCGTGACCGGGATCGCCGCCATGAGGATCACGGCAAGGATCGCAGCCAATACAGTGGGAAGCTTCCAGCGGTTCTTTCTTTTCATCTTGTACCCTCCTGCAGTTTGTTTCATAGAGAGGATAGCACAACCGGCAGATCATACAAGGAATATCGCACAGCCTTTCCGCAGGGCAGCATAAGCTTGTGCCGCTTCGCGTCAAGGTTGTGCGATAAGTCTTTTTCCCCTCCTGCTTTTTCCGTACAATGACATCAACTGAAAACCATAGGAGGAGTTTGCCATGAAAAAGAAACGCTTTGCCAGATGGATCGCCCTTCTGCTCTGTCTCGCCTCCGCCCTGAGCCTCGCCGCCTGCGGGGACAGCGGCGAGCCGGCGTCCGTGCCCTCAGAAACGGCGGAGAGTGCGGAGACGGCTGCCGTCCCGGACAGAGGTGCGCCGGACCGCTCCGAGTTGAAATATACGGAGGCCATCGAGGCCTACCGGAAGAGCGACTGGACGGGCAACTGGATCTGGACGGAGGCCTGCTCCGAGGACAGCTACGTTGCCTTCCGCAAAACCTTTACGCTGGACGAGGCTGTGCCCTCGGCGACGGCCTTCATCTCCGCGGCGGACAAATACGTCCTCTGGATAAACGGCGAGCTGACGGTTCTGGACGGCTCGCTCAAGCGCGGGCCCACGCCCTATGACTCTTATTACGACGAGGTGGAGATCACAAACCTCCAGGCCGGCGAGAATGTCGTCGCGCTGCTTGCTGCGTTCAACGGCCGCAGCGGCGACGGCTCCATCATGCCTGTAATCGTGGACGAAGAGGGGGACGAATACCCCCAGGCCGGCCTGCTGTTTGAAATGAAGCTCGGCAATACGATCATCGCGTCTGACGCAAGCTGGAAGGCTCAGCGCCACACGGCGTACAAAAACCGCGTGACAGGCGGCGCGGATTATGTTCGTTATGAGCAATCCTCCATGCTGGCCGAGCGCAACGTTTTCTTTGACGCCCGTGACGATCTCGGCGACTGGACGAGCCTCGGATACGACGACTCCGCATGGGAAAATGCGAGCCTGATTGCCAGGCCCGGGGATCTGCCCTTCGGCGCGCTCTATGCGCCGATCATCCTCCCGATCCGCTTCCACGAACTGAGCGATTGCCTCAACGCCGCCGATTATCTGAACCGTGAGCTGACCGAGGACACCACCCTGGTGCTGGAGCTGCCCGGAAACATCCAGTTCACGGCGTATTTCGAGCTGGAAGCGCCTGCCGGCAAAAAGCTGACTTTCTATACCGACACCTATACCGATCGGGAGAACATCCCCAATTTCAAGGACACCTACATCACCGCAGCCGGCGCACAGCGCTATGAAAACTATCCCTGGCGCTCCGGCTCCAGGCTGATCATCGAGGCCGAGGCCGGCGTGACCTTTACGAAGCTCGGCTACCGCAAGAGCGAATTCAACGGCGACTGGGTCGAGCCCTTCCGCTCCTCCGACGCCGCGCTGGATCAGCTGTGGCAGGAGAGCCTGAACACCGTCGCCATCTGCATGCGCGACACCTACATGGACTGCCCCGAGCGGGAGCGCGGCCCCTATATGGGAGACGCCTCCAACCAGATCGACGCCGCGCTCTACGGCTATGACGAGGGGGCGCTCGCCATGACGAAAAAGGCGATCCTTGCCTGCGTGGCCTGGACCACAGACTCCGGCGCGATCCCCAGCCGCGCCCCCAGCGTCAAGCCGCAGGAGATCCCCAACCAAAGCCTGGCCTTTATGTCCAGCGCTTATCACTACTGGCTCCATTCAGGCGACAGCGAGACCATGACGGCCTATTACCGGGCCTTCGTCGATTACCTCAAGCTCTTTGAGATGGAAAACGGACTGCCCAAATACCGCGCGGGCTCCTGGCAGTGGAACGACTGGGGCAATAAGATCGACGCGGAGCTGCTGCAGGTGGGCCTGTATTATTACGCATTGAATCTGACGCGTCAGCTGGCGGCGGATCTCGCCATTACGGACGACGAGGCGTTTCTCACCGAGCGGATGGATTCCATGAAGGCCGCATGGCGCGAGGCGTATACGACGCCGGAGGGCTTCCGCAGCGCAAACAGCAAGAACGTGGATGATCGGGCGAACGCCATGCTGGCTCTATCCGGGCTGGCTGACGAGAGCGACTATGAGCAGATCTGCGCTGTGCTGACGAGCACCTGTGAGGCAAGCCCCTTTACCGAGAAATACGTGCTGGAGGCGCTGTGCGTCATGGGCCGTGTCGATCTGGCTGTGCAGCGGATGCTCGATCGCTACGATCCGATGCTCCATGACGAGTGGGACACGCTCTGGGAGCAGTTCAACGACAATGTGGGCACCTATAACCACGGCTGGAGCGCAGC
>CAMJQX010000112.1 GCA_946408145.1 uncultured Clostridia bacterium | reverse complement strand
TTGCACCCAGCTTATAGGCTCCCCTTCCAGGGGAGGCGAGGCGAGCCGACGTCAGCCGGCGAAAAACTGGCACAGATGCCGCACGCAGCAGCGTTCGCAGGCGGGCTTGCGCGCGTCGCAGACGGCGCGGCCGTGCAGCACCAGACAGTGGCAGAAGTCGGAGGACTGTTCCGGCGGCAGGATCTTGCGCAGCGCCGCCTCGATCTTCACAGGATCCTTCATATCGTCCACCAGCCCCATGCGGTTCGAGAGCCGGATGCAGTGCGTGTCCACGACCGTGGAACCGGGGATGTGGTAGACGTCGCCGAGGATGAGGTTTGCGGTCTTGCGGCCCACGCCCGGCAGAGCCGTCAGCTCCTCCATCGTATCGGGCACGCGCCCGCCGTGCTTTTCGAGCAGCATCTGCGCGCAGGCGACGATGTCCCGCGCCTTGGCGCGGTAAAAGCCGCAGGAGTGCACGTAGCGCTCCACCTCCTCCACATCCGCCTCCGCAAAGGACTCCAGCGTCGGGAAGCGGGCGAAGAGCGCGGGCGTGATCTGGTTGACGCGCTCGTCCGTGCACTGGGCGGCCAGACGCACGGAAAACAGCAGCTCGTACGCCTTGTCATAGTCCAGCGTGCAGCTGGCCTCCGGGTATTCCGCCAGCAGCAGCCGGACGATCTCGTTGACCTGTTCCTGTGTTCTCATGGGAACATCTCCTTTGTTTCTTCGTCTCATGTATTGTACAGGAAAAGACAAGATTTTTCAACCGTGGATCGGCGCGCATCCGAGCCCGGCGCAGACCTGTGAATGTTTACAATTCTGACTTGAATTGCAGACAAATGCGCATATAATAAGGTCAAATCAATCAAAGAAAGGAGAATACCTGTGAACAACAACATTTCTGCCGCTCTGGACAAGATCAAGGAGTTGGTCTCCAAGGGCAACGTCTCCCGCATCGTCGTGCGCAAGGATGACAAGGACATCATCAACATCCCCGTGACCGTCGGCGTCGTGGGCGCCGTGGTCGGCGTCACCGCCGCCAAGTGGGCGATGCTGGCCGCCGTCCTGGCTACGGTCGGCTTCGGCTGCACCGTCGAGATCATCAAGAATGACGGCGAGGTCGTCAACGTCCTCTCCGAGGAAGACAGCCAGAAGATCCACGACAAGGCCGCCGACATCATGGACGACGTCAAGGGCGCGATCGACGAGACCTTCAAGAAGGACGTCAAGGCCGAGGAGCCCAAGGCTGAGGAGCCTGAGAACGAAGAGCCCAGGGACGAGTAAGCTCCTGCACGAAAACCGGGCTTTCAGACCGTAGACAAACCCAACGCGACCAGGATGGACGCGCATGGGGAGAGCGCGAGAGGGGATGGTAGTCCCCTTTCGCGATACAATCCTTGCAAAAATGGGAACTTTTTCGGAAGTTTCCATTTTTGCGTCTCAAGCTGTCGACACTTTGTCGACAGCTTGAGCCCGGGGATGCGGATCATCCGCATCTCCGGGCTCTTTTTCTTATCTTTGACGGCGGCGGTCAGCCCTGTTTTCCGCCCTTTTTCTGCTTCCCGGCCAAACGAAAGGCGAAGACCACCGAGATCAGCGACAGCGAGATGGCCGTGCCGAGCAGCATCCCTTCATAGGAGAAAGGCAGGAACCGCCGCAGCAGGAACACCGCCGCGAGCGCCGCGAGATCCACGAAGGTACGGGCGAGATTCGCCGCGAGTAGGGAGTTGGTGCTGCCCTTTGCCAGCGCTTTTTTGTTGATCTGCAGATTCACGATGGCAGCCAGCGCGCCCCAGACGAGGCCTGCCGCGATGCCGATGACAAGATTCATGGCGATGTCCTCTGTTTTCGTTTTTTCAAAGTTTACCACATTTCCCGCCTTTTGCCAATGCAGAGAAGGAAAGTTTTTGCCCGGTTTTTTCGCGCCTCGCCGCACATACTAAAGGCGAGCACGAAGCGTCGCTTCGTGAAATCTGTGATGAGGTGAAGCACATGAGTCCCAAAGAACTGCTCTATATCGAAGACGCGCTGGGGCACACCCGGTTCCTGATGGCCCAGTGCCGCGCGGCGGCGAGCCAGCTGAGCGATCCCGTCCTGCAGCAGCAGGCGCAGACGCTGGTCGGCGACAACCAGAAGCTGTTTGACGCATTCTACAAGCTGGTGTAAGGAGGAAGAGAAATGAACGACAAGGAGATCATGGAAAACCTGCTGCTGACCACCAAGGGCGTCTGCGACCTGTATCTGCACGGTTCCATCGAGTCGGCCACGCCCACCGTCCATCAGGCCTTTCATTCCGCGCTCGACAGCGCCATCTGCATGCAGAACGACATCTATCAGAAGATGAGCGAGCACGGCTGGTATACGACCCAGCAGGCCCAGCCCCAGAGCATCCAGCAGGTGAGGCAGAAGTACACCTGCTGCTGAAGCGATAAGAACCGGGATGAAAACATCCCGGTTCTTTGAGACTGTAGACAAACCCAACGCGACCAGGATGGACGCGCATGGGGAGAGCGCGAGAGGGGATTGGTTATTCCCTCTCGCAGTTCAATCTCAGCAAAAACAGGAACATTTTCGAATGTTTCTGTTTTTGCCTTACAAGCTGTCGACACTTTGTCGACAGCTTGTAAGAACCGGGATGAAAACATCCCGGTTCTTTCCGTATGGTTCATACCTTGAGCTTCTCCAGCAGGGCCTCGACCTTTCCGGCAAGATCCTTGAGCGAGCCGGGCTCGAAGGGGGAGGGGAAGCCGGCCTCCGCGAGCAGGTCGGTCCAGACCTTCTCGCCGCCCTGCTTCGACAGGCGCAGATAGCGCGCAAAGGCGTCGTCGTAATCCTCGAGGCTCGCGAGCAGGAACTGGAAGGCCGCGGTCTGGGCCAGGCAGTAGTCGATATAGTAGAAGGGCCTTTCATAAATGTGCATCTGGTACTGCCAGCGCGTGCCCTTCTCCAGATAGGGCATGCCCTCCCAGTGAATGTGCGGGCGGAACTGATGCTCGAGCGCGAGCCACACGCCGTCGCGCTCCTCGGGCGTCATGTCGGGGTTTTCGTAGACGATGTGCTGGAAGGCGTCCACCATGGTCCCGTAGGGGATGAAGGAGAAGGATTCGAGCGCGTGCATGAACTTGTACTTCTCCGCGTCTTCGCCGAAGAATTTCTCCATGTAGGGCCAGGCGAAGAACTCCATGGACATCGAATGGGTCTCGGCGGTCTCCATGCCGCCGCAGCCCAGCTCCAGCGCGAAGCGGTTGTCCGCGATCAGATAGGCGTTGAGCGCGTGGCCGGCCTCGTGCGTGACCACGTCCACGTCGCCGGCGGTGCCGTTGAAGTTTGCGAGGATGAAGGGCTGCTTGTACTTGGCAAACTCCGTGCAGTAGCCGCCGCCCCACTTGTTCTTGCGCGCGTCCACGTCAAAGGCCTCGTTTTCGAGCATCATGTCGATGAAGGCGCCGGTCTCCTCGCCCATGGCGTGATACATCTCCTTCGCCGCGGCAAAGATCTCCTCCTTGCCCTTCGGGGCGGGGTCGCCGCCGGGGATGATGACGCCGTCGTCATAGAACATATAGGGCTCGATCCCCAGGCGCTGTGCGTTTTCGCTGCGCAGCCGCGCCACGACGGGCACGATGTCCCGCAGGACGTTCTCGCGGAAGGCGGCCACCATCTCCTGATCGTAGCAGAGGCGGCCCATCCGATAGTAGCCGAGCTCGATATAGTTTTTGCAGCCCAGCTTTTTGGCCATGCGGTCGCGCACGTGCACCAGGCGGTCGTAAATGCCGTCGAGCTGCTCCTTGTGCGCCTCCAGCCCGCGGCCGAGCACCTCATAGCACTCTCTGCGGGTCTCGCGGTCGGCGTCCTTGGCGTATTTCATGAGCGCCGCGCGCGGCAGTGTCTCGCCGCGGAAGCTGAATTCCATCGCGGCCATCATGTCGGAGTATTCGCGCACGAGCTTGTTCTCCTCCACCATGTCCTCCACGATCACAGGGCTCATGGCCTTGCGCTCGACTTCCATCGAGCGGAAGAGCACCGGGCTCAGCTTCTCCTCCAGCTCGGCGCGGAAGGGGGAGTCCAGCAGCGCGGCGGCGTAGTCCACCGCGAGGCTCGCGGCCTGCGGGCCGACCTCGTCGTAATACTTGTTTTCCTCAAGATAGAAGGGGTCGACGGTGTTGATGGTGTAGCGCATGGAGGCGAGGCTCGCGTTGGTGTAATACTCCAGCAGAAGGGCGTGCTCGTCCTCGCGTGCCTTCAGCACATCGTCCACGCTCTCTGCGGCGCGGATGCGGGCGGTGACGTCCTCCATCACGGAGCGGATCTCCTCGATCGTTACTCTGCGGTAGGGCAGTTCGGATACTTTCATGATCAGGTCTCCTTTGCGGAATAATGATACATTCAGTATAGCACATCGAACAGGCGGCGGCAAGCCGTCAGATTCTCTGCTTGCGTCCGACGCGCTCCTGTGGCATAATAGGCGCAAACGCCGATCCGGAAGAGGAGGCGTTATTCTCGCAGCATACAGGAGAACAGGCATGAATCAAAGGGAACTGGCTGAGATCCGGCGCCGCATCCGGCCGGAGCACAACAGCATCCAACATATCTACGGATGTTATGTAAACTCAAACAAGGAGATCATCGCGAGACTCGACGAGTCCCTCGGCCTGATCGGCAGAGAGGAGCAGGAGAAATATCTCGCCCTTCTGAAAAAGGCGCTGTCCGGCGCGCTGGGCAGGAACCTGCTGGATATCTCCTTTGCCACGAAGCAGGTCATGGACAGCGAGGAGCACCGTCTTCTCTCCGCGCTGCGCCGCTGCGCGCTCGAGGACGCCGCTTTGCGCGAGGCTTTCTACCAGAGCGTCATCGACAACATCGACATGGGCGAGGAGAACTATGTGATCCTTCTGACCTTCGACCGCTATGACGTCCCGCACTATGGAAAAGACGGGGAAGCGGAAGAGAGCGGAGAGGTGTATCAGTACCTCCTTTGCGCGATCTGCCCCGTGAAGACCGGGAAGATGGAGCTCGGCTACGAGCCGGAGGAGAAGCGCTTTCGCAGCGCCTTTGCCGGGCAGGTGGTGGCGGCGCCGGAGCTCGGCTTTCTCTGGCCTGCCTTCGACGACCGCTCGGCCAACATCTATAACGCGCTCTTCTACTCCAAAAACAGCGTCCTCATCCACCAGGAATTCATCGGCGCGGTCTTCCGTACGCCGGTCCCCATGTCTGCCGGAAAGCAGAAGGAGAGCTTCGACGCCCTGCTGACCGAGGCGCTGGACAGGGACTGCCGCTTCGACGTGGTGCAGGCCGTGCATGAGCAGCTGAGCGAGCGGATCGCCCTGCACAAGGAGAGCCGCGACCCGGAGCCGCTGACCGTGAGCTGCGGGGAGATGGGCGAGATCCTGGAAAACAGCGGTGCCGCTCCGGAGCAGGTCGAGGCCTTCCGCCGCCGCTGGGAGAAGGAGCTGGGAGAGGACGCGGTGCTGCGCCCCGCCAACGTGACCAGCGCCAGCCGCATGGAGATCCGCACGCCGGAGGTCAAGATCACCGTCGACCCGAAGTACGGCTATCTCGTGGAGAGCCGCATCATCGACGGGAAGAAATATCTTCTCATCTCCGCCGACGGCGGCGTGGAGCTCAACGGCGTCAGCGTCGAGATCCTCTGAACGGAT
>CAMJQX010000111.1 GCA_946408145.1 uncultured Clostridia bacterium | reverse complement strand
GCCTGGAGTGCCGCGGGATGGGAAGTTGTCCGCGGACGAAATCGGTGCTGTCTCCGCTTCCGCTGCCACCAAAGGGCAACTCCTTTCGTGGCAACTGTCACGAAAGGAGTCTTTTTCATGCCCAGATTCAGCACCAGAACCCTGACGAGCATGGCGCTGCTGATCGCGCTGGAGATCGTACTCTCCCGCTTTCTGTCGATCAGCGCCTGGAACACCAAGATCGGCTTTGCCTTTGTGCCGGTGGTCATCGCGGCCATCCTGCTCGGCCCGCTGTACGCGGGGATCGTCGGCGCCCTCGCCGATTTTCTCGGCGCGATCCTGTTCCCGATCGGGACATATTTTCCCGGCTTCACGCTGACGGCTTTCCTGATGGGCCTGTGCTACGGCCTGTTCCTGTACCGGAGCCAGAGCTTCCCGCGCATCCTCGGCGCGGTTGCCGTTCACCAGCTGATCCTGAGCCTGCTGCTCAACACGCTCTGGATCTCTCTCCTCTACGGCTCGCCCTTTGTTCCCCTGCTGGTTTCGCGCCTGCCCCAGTGCGCGATCCTCGCCGCGGTGCAGCTGGTCGTGATCCCGCTGATCGCGCGCCTGCTGCCGCGCATCCGCGGAGGTGCCGCATGAGCAAGCGGGAACAGCGTGAGATCGCCCTCGCCGCAAGGCGGGCGATGACGCCGGAGGCGCGTGCCGCGGCCTCCGCGGAGATCTGCGCGCGTCTCGCAGCTCTGCCGGCGCTGCGGAATGCACGGACAGTGCTGAGCTATATGGCGCTGGACGACGAGGCGGATCTGAGCGCGCTGCATGAAGTGCTTCTTCAGCGCGGCATCCGTCTGGTCTTCCCTGTGAGCCTCCCGCACGGCATGCTGGAGGCCCGGGAGCCGGGCGGATGGACGCTCGGGCCCTACGGTATCCGCGAGCCGGACAGGGCGGATTCCGTTTTCGTGTCTCCGGAGGAGATCGATCTGGTGATCGTCCCATGCGTGGCATTTGACGAGCAGCGCCGCCGCCTGGGGCACGGCGCGGGATATTACGACCGCTTCCTCCCCCGCTGCACCGGCGCCGCGATCATAGCCGTGGCCTTCGAGAGCCAGAAGCTGCCCATCGTCGTCTGCGAGGCGCACGACCTGCCGATGGACGCGGTGGTGACAGAGCTCGCGGTCTATTGAAAAGATCCCGCTGTCTGTTGACAGCGGGATCTTTTTGATCTATTCACAACAACTCAGATGGCGTAGGCCCGCACCTTGTCGGACACGGTGTCGGGGTCGGCGGAGATGGAAATGATGAAGCTGATCTTCTCCTGCTCGGAGAACTTGTCCAGCCAGGCCAGGAAGGCCTCCAGCGCCTCCACGCTCTTGTCGTTTACGAGCTTGTAGAAATTATCGATAAAGAAATGCGTGATGTCATAGTTGCCGGCATGCACGCCGCAGATGATGCCCTTGAGGAACTCATAGCTGCCGATATCGTAATTGCCTGCGTCGATCAGTCGGGCCTGATAGGGGATGTCAAAGGTGAGCTTTCGCTCGCGCTCAATGACGACGACGTCTCCGGTCTCCTGATTGACAGCGTCGCGCACCAGATCCACCAGCTTCTTCGTCTTGCCGGATCCTTTCAGACCCAAAATGATGTTGACCAATGGGATCAACCTCCTTAAAAGTATTTCCTTTGTTGAGGATAGCTTATCATCTTTCCCGCCCGGACGCAAGGGTGCATTTGTAAACAATGTCCTAAATCTTCCCGCGCTTTTCGTTCCCTTGACGCTTCTCCGGCCTTGTGATAAAGTGACAGCATGGCGGAACGCATCGTTCCCCGCCGCGGACTTGGCATCACCGGAAGGGAGGAGAGGCAATGGCCGAACGCAGGCTGCATCTGGACGCGCTGCGCATGCTGGCGATCTTTTTCGTCGTGATGAATCACACCGAATACGCGGGACAGCTGCATTATCTGCAGATCCCCGATCAGCCGGTGCACTGGCTGCTGATGGCGCTCTCCGCGCTGCACAAGACGGCGGTGCCGCTGTTTCTGATGATTTCCGGCGCGCTCCTGCTCGACCGGAAGGAAAGCTACCGCGTCCTCTTCCGCAGGCGGGTCCTGCGCTTTGCGCTGGTGCTGCTGCTCTTCTCGCTCCTGGCTTATCTCTATGAGCTGGGCTTTGATCCGGCGCGCTTCAACTACTACACCTTCCTCACCCAGCTGTATTCCTACCGTCTGGCGGACTCCTACTGGTATCTCTACTGCTACCTGGGCTATCTGCTTGCGCTGCCTCTCCTGCGGCGGCTGGCCGCGGCCATGCGCGACCGGGACTATCAGTACCTCGCCGCGCTGTGGCTCGTGATCAAGAGCGTCGAGCTCCTGCCCGTCTTCGTGCTCGGGGAGAGCTTTGAGCGCAGCGAGACCTTCATGCTCTTTCTGCTGGACTACAACGTGTTCTTCCCGCTGATGGGCCATTATCTGGAAAAGCGGCTGGACGGGAGGCGCTTCACAGTGCGCGGCGCCGCTCTTGCGTCGCTGGCGGCGCTGTTCTCCCTCGCGCTGATGTGCCTTGCGACCGAGCGCTGGTGCCGCGCGCAGGGCCAGTGGCCCGCATACGCCGGGGAGCTCACCTTCGGCGCGCTGAATTATGTGATCGCGCTGGCCCTGTTCTATATCGCGAAGACCGCCTTCCTGCGACGCAGCGTTCCTGCCTGGGCGGCGCGGACAATGACGCTCTTCGGCTCCTGCAGCTTCGGATTGTACCTGCTGCAGCACTACTTCCTGCGCTGGCTGCGGCCGGTCTATGAGGCTGCGCAGCCTCGCATCGGGACCTATCCCGCCTGTCTGCTGTGGGTCCTCTGCGTCTGCCTCGCGGGGAGCGCAGCCACGCTGCTGCTGAAAATGATCCCGGGGATCAAAAAACTGATATAAAAACGAAAACGGGGGACAGCCATGACCTGCAATTTTGACGAGATCGTTGAACGGCGGAACACCAACGCCGTCAATACCGACGGCTATCGCGGCAGCATCCTGCGCCTTGAGCCGGGCGAAACGCTGCCCTGGAGCGACGATGATATTGTCCGCATGTGGGTGGCGGACATGGAGTTCGCCGTCGCGCCGGAGATCTGCGAAGCCATCCGCGCGCGTCTCGACCGGCGCATCTTCGGCTACACCGGCATGTACGACGGCGGCTACGTCCGCGCGCTGCGCCAATGGTGCCGGGAGCTCTACGGCTGGGATTTCCGGGAGGAAGAGCTCTGCTGCACGCCGGGCGTGGTCTATGCGCTCAAGCAGCTGGTGGAGGATCTGGTGCCGCAGGGCGGCAAGGTGCTGACCATGACGCCGGCCTACAGCCAGTTCCTGCAGGCCTGCGAATACAGCGGCGTGGAGCTGCTGCGCTCGCCCCTGCGCCGGGACGGGACGGGGCGCTTCATCATCGACTTCGCCGATTTCGAGCGCAAGGCCGCCGACCCCGACACAAAGCTGCTGCTTCTGTGCAACCCCCACAATCCCACCGGGCGCGTGTGGACGGAGGCGGAGCTGCGCGAGATCGCCCGCATCTCCTGCGAGTACGGACTGTGGATCGTCTCGGACGAGATCCACTGCGACCTGCTGCGCAGCGGGCTGCGGCACATGCCGATGGGCAGGATCCTGCCGGACTATGACAGGCTCGTCACCTGCATGTCCGCGAGCAAGACCTTCAACATCGCAGGGCTGCTGCTGTCCGCGGTGCTGATCCGGGACGAGGCGGAGCGGAAGCGTTTCAAGGCCCGCGCCAAGGCCTGCGGGATGCTCAATCCCCTGTCGCTGGCCGCGCACCAGGCCGCTTACGAGCAGGGCGGCGAGTGGCTGCGGCAGCTGAAGGTCTATCTGGACGGGAACTTCGCCCTGCTCGAGCGCTTTTTGGCCGACGAGCTGCCCGAGGCGGTGTTCAGCGTGCCGGAGGCGACCTATCTCGCGTGGGTGGATCTGCGCGCCTGCCTGCCCGACGTGCGGGATCTGCCGGACTTCTTTGCCAAAAAAGCCGGCGTGATCCTCGAAGGCGGCAACGCCTTCTTTGTCGACGACGCGGAGGGCTTTGTGCGGCTGAATTTAGCCATGCCGCGCGCTGTGGTCGAAAAAGGCCTCCGCCGCATGCGCGACGCGATCTATGCCCACAGGAGAGGAGAAGACAAATGAAGCCTGTATTGATGTTTTATCTGGACGACTGCGGCTACTGTCACAAGGCGCACCGCGCCATGGAGGAGCTCTTCGCCGAGAACCCCGCCTATCGGGAGATCCCCATCACAAAGATCGAGGAATCCCGCGACCCGGAGACGGCGGACCGCTACGACTACTATGCGGTGCCGACCTTCTATGTGGATGGGGAAAAGCGATTTGAGGCCCATATCGGCATGACTTACGAGAGCATCAAGGCAGCCGTGCGCGAGGTGCTGGATTATGCCATGGCGTAATCAGTATTCAGCAAAAAAGGAAGACACGCGAAACGGATCGCGTGTCTTCCTTTTTGGAAAAAGCCGTAAAACCAGATCTGAAAACTGAAAACTCAATACTCATAGATCCCGCCGCCGATGAACTCGCGCACCAGCGCGTCGGGGGCGATCAGGCTCTCGTCGATGTGGCCGAAGAGCTGCAGCGCGGGCAGGACCTGACGCAGTTCCTCGTAGCGCTCGATGCCCTCGGGCACGGAGGAGAAGAGCTTCGTGGCGGTAGCGTTGAAGAGCGGAGGCTCATAGGCGTGCGAGGTGTCGAAGCGCAGGTCGGCCTTGCTCTTGAAGGGTGAGATATTGCTCAGCTCCCCGCGCCGGACGTTGGCCCACATGGACATTGTCAGCGCCGGGTCGGAGCCGCGGAAGTTGTAGTCCCGCACCAGACGGCGCACGAGACGGAACCAGGTGCGCTTGAAAATGATGCTGCCGTTGAAGGCCACATCGCTGCGGGCGGAGATATAGAGCTTGAAGGCCTCCGGGTGCCGGACGGTGATCATGTCGTTGAGCGCGTGGATGCCCTCGAAGACGACCATCTCATCCTTCTTGAGCTTGATGGACTTGGACGGTTCCTGAATGCGCATCTGGCGGGAGAACTCGTACTTCGGCACATAGATGCGCTCTCCCCGCGCGAGCATCGTGAAGTGCTTGTTCAGCAGCTCCATATCGAGGCACAGGGGCGATTCGAGGTCGATGTCCCCCTCCGGCGTGCGCGGAGAGGTCGCGGGGTCGACGGTGTTGAAGTAGTCGTCCATGGCCACATAGTGGCAGTGGACGCCCTGCTTCTCCAGCTCGTCGGAGATCTTCATGGCGGTGGTCGTCTTGCCGGAGCCGGAGGGGCCGGAGAGCAGGATGATCGGGCTCTTGCCCCGGTTTTCGAGGATCATCTCCGCGGCGACCTTCACCTCGCCCTCATAGCGCGCGTCGCACTCCTCGACGAATTCTTTCGGATCGGAGATCGTGCGGAAATTGATATCGGTCAGCTGATAGGCCATCAGTCTTCCTCCTTTTTGTAGAATTCTGCGATCTTGGCTTTATCTCCACAGGTCTTTTCGACGCTGTTGATGTACTCCAGAGGGTACTTCGGCGCCATCAGGCGGATGTTGCGCCCGTCGCCGGGTGCGATCAGCTTCGTGGAGCCGCCCCCGCCCATGGCCAGGATGCTGCACAGCTCCTCCATGATGCAGATGTTGTA
>CAMJQX010000110.1 GCA_946408145.1 uncultured Clostridia bacterium | reverse complement strand
TCACCGCCAACAAGAACACCATCCCCTTCGACACCCAGTCCGTCAAGCTGACCTCCGGCATGCGCTTCGGCAGCCCGGCGGTCACCAGCCGCGGCTTGAAGGAGGAGGACATGCGTCAGGTCGGCGCTTTCATCGCCCGCCTGATCGAGGAGGGCGAGAGCGCCGTGCCGGAGGTGAAGGAGCAGGTCATCGAGATGACCCGCCGCTTCCCGCTCTATCCCGAGATGTGAATACCCGATCCCTTCCGGGCGGCTTCGGCTGCCCGGAAGCTGCGTTTCGCCGTCATATAGTCAATATAGTCATATAACAAAACCGCATGGAAAATACTTTGAAAAACTGTTGCAATCCGCCCTGTTTCGGGCTACAATACAGGGTGGTTTAAGTTGGATTATTCTGTTTTTTCGGCGGGAAGCGGAGGCGGCTTTGGAACACCTGAGCATAAACATCCACGGCATCGTACAGGGCGTCGGCTTCCGCCCCTTCATGCACCGGCAGGCGCGTGAGCACGGGCTCTGCGGCACGATCCGCAACAGCTCCTCCGGCGTGGTGCTGGAGCTCGAGGGGGAGCGCGCCGCGCTCGAGCGCTTTCTGGAAGAGCTGCCGCGCAGGGCCCCGAAGCTCGCCGTGATCGAGAAGATCGAGCCCCGCTGGGGCGGCAGGCTGGAGGGGTATAAGGGCTTTGTGATCCTGCCGAGCCTGGTCGAGCATGAGCGCAACACGCTCATTTCTCCGGATGTCGCTCTCTGTGAGGACTGCCGCCGCGAGCTGCTGGATCCGAGGGACCGGCGTTACCGCTATCCCTTTATCAACTGCACCAACTGCGGCCCGCGCTTCACCATCGTGCGGGACGTGCCTTACGACCGCGCGCTGACCTCCATGAGCCGCTTCCCCATGTGCCCCGACTGCGCACGGGAATACCACGACATCGAAAACCGCCGCTACCACGCCCAGCCGGACTGCTGCCCGGTCTGCGGGCCCCACCTGTTCTTCGTGGACGCCGGGGGGGAGCGTACGGACGGCGACGAGGCGGCGCTGGACGCCGCGCGGCAGATGCTCAAGGCCGGGAAGATCGTGGCCGTCAAGGGCCTCGGCGGCGTGCATCTGGCCTGCTCCTGCGAGGAGCCGTCGGTGACGCGGCGGCTGCGGCAGCGCAAGCAGCGCGACGAAAAGCCCTTTGCCGTCATGTGCCGAGACCTCGACTGCGCGAGAAAAATATGTGAGCTCGGCGAAGACGAGGCGCGGCTTCTCGAGAGCTGGCGGCGGCCCATCGTGCTGCTGAAAAAGAAGGCCCCCGGCCTTGCGCATATCAGCGAAAACGGCTATGTGGGCGTGATGCTGCCCTATACGCCGCTGCACGTCCTCCTCTTCGGGGACGATATCGACATGCTGGTCATGACCAGCGCCAACCTCTCGGACACGCCCATCGTCTTCAAAAACGACGAGGCGCTGGAGCGGCTCGCGGGCATTGCCGACGGCTTTCTGCTCCACGACCGGGAGATCCAGACCCGCTGCGACGATTCGCTCTGCTTCTGTCTGGACGGGAAAGAGTACCCGATCCGGCGCTCCCGCGGCTACGCGCCCTATCCGATCCGCGTCGCGGGCGGGAAGGGCGGCATCCTCGCCTGCGGAGCCGAGCAGAAGGCGGGCTTCTGCCTGTCGAAGGGGGACTATGTGTTCCCCGGCCAGCACATCGGAGATCTCAAAAACTTCGAGACGCTGGAAAACTACGAACAACAGATCGCCCACTTCGAGCGTCTGTTTGACATCCGTTCGGAGCAGCTCGTCTGCGACCTGCATCCGGACTATCTCTCCACCGCCTACGCCCGCGAGCGGGCGGAGCGGGAGAGCCTGCCGCTGCTGCAGGTGCAGCACCATCACGCGCACCTCGTCTCCTGCATGGCCGACAACGGCCTGCGCGAGCCGGTCATCGGCCTCATCTGGGACGGCACCGGCCTTGGGACGGACGGGACGATCTGGGGCGGCGAGTGCCTGATCGGCGATGCGAAGGGCTTCGAGCGCTTCGGCTCGATCCGGCCGATCCCGCTGATCGGCGGCGATCTGGTCACCAGGGAGCTCACGCGCGTCTCCTGGGCGCTGCGGCGCGAAGCGGGGCTGGACACGCCCGAGGACCCGGTGCTCGAGACCATGCTGGCGCAGGGGCTCAACTGCCCGCTTTCCTCCGGCATGGGGCGGCTCTTCGACGGCGCGGCCGCGCTGTTCGGCGTCAAGACGCTGGCCAGCTACGAGGGCCAGGGCGCGGTGCTGCTGGAGGCCGCGGCGGCCGAGGGCGAGGAGAGGTGCTATCCCTTCGAGCTGGAAGGCGAGCCGCTGCGCTTCGACTGGCGGCCCACGCTCCGCGCCATGTGCGAGGACCCCGCCGATACGGCGCACAGGGCGGCAAAATTCATGAACACGCTGCTGCGGATGGCGGCGGAGCAGGCCGAGGCCGCTTCGCGGAAGACGGGGATCACCGATGTCGTCCTCTCCGGCGGCAGTTTCCAGAACATGTATATGATGCGCCGCCTGCCCGCGCTTCTCCGCGCGCGCGGGCTGACGCCCTATCATCACAGCCGCGTCTCCTGCAATGACGAAGGCATTGCCCTGGGGCAGCTGATGATCGCGGCGGCAATTGGATAATAAAGTAGGTTTATTTGTATGTGCTTGGCGGTACCGCTGAAATTGATAGAGATCGACGGCAAGGAGGCCGTGGGGGACGCCATGGGCGTCCGGCGGCGCATCCGGGTGGATTTCATCCCGGAGCCGAAGATCGGCGACTATGTGATCGTCCACGCGGGCTTTGCGATCGAGCGCCTGAGCGAACAGCAGGCCCTGGAGGATCTGGAGAGCTGGGAGGAACTGGATGAAACCCTCCGCAGCTGAGCTTTTGACCGCGATCCGCGGCCTGCCCCTCGGACAGGTCCGACTGATGGAGGTCTGCGGCACGCACACGATGGCGATCGCCGAGGCGGGCATCCGCAGCCTCCTGCCGGAGAACGTGAGACTGCTGAGCGGCCCCGGCTGCCCGGTCTGCGTGACGCCCGCAGAGCTCATCGACGCGGTGCTGGAGCTCGCGATGGAGAAGGACCTGATCCTCGCCAGCTACGGAGACATGATCCGCGTCCCCGGCAGCACGCCGGGCGACAGCCTGCAGCGCCGCCGCGCCATGGGGGCCGACGTGCGCATCTGCTATTCGCCCATGGACGCGCTCGACATCGCGCGGGAGAACCCCGCGAAGGAAGTCGTCTTCCTCGGCGTGGGCTTTGAGACCACCGCCCCGGGCACCGCCGCCGCGGTGATGAGCGCGCGGGAACGGGAGCTGAAAAACTTCTCCGTCTGGTCGATGCTCAAGACCGTGGAGCCCGCGCTGCGCGCCCTGATGGGCATGGAGGGCTTCAATGTTCAGGGCTTTCTCTGCCCCGGCCATGTGGCGACGATCCTGGGCGAAGAGGGCTTCCGCTTCCTGCCCGAGGAATACGGCATGCCCGCGGTGATCAGCGGCTTTGAGTCGGGGGATATCCTGCTTGCCGTCTACCGGCTGCTCCGCCAGATCGCGGAGGGCAGGCCGATGCTGGAAAACGAGTATCCGCGCGCCGTGCGCCCGGAGGGGAATCCGCTCGCGAAGGCCGCGATCGCGCGCTGCTTTGCGCCGCGCGCCGATCTCTGGCGCGGCCTCGGCGAGATCCCCGAAAGCGGCCTCGGCCTTCGGGACGAGTATTCCGCCTTTGACGCGGAGAAGAAGTTCGGCGTCACGGTCTCCGGCCCCGCGCCGACAGCCTGCCGCTGCGGCGAGGTCATCACCGGGCGCATGGATCCGCCGGGCTGCCCGCTCTTCGGCAGGCGCTGCACGCCGGAGGACCCGGTGGGGCCCTGCATGGTCTCCTCCGAGGGCGCCTGCGCCGCGTGGTACAAGTACAGCGCTATATAGCCTCCCCTTTCAGGGGAGCCTGCATGGTATGAATTGCAATGGACGAAATCATAACCCTTGACTACGGCAGCGGCGGGAAAAAGACCGCGCGCCTCATAGAAAACTGCATCGTCCCCGCGCTCTCGAACCCGGCGCTCAATGCCCTGACAGACGGGGCTATCCTGGGCGATCTGGTCTTTTCCACGGACAGCTTCGTGGTCGACCCGCTCTTTTTCCCGGGCGGGGACATCGGGGAGCTCGCCGTCTGCGGCACGGTCAACGACCTCGCCGTCTGCGGCGCGAAGCCCGAATATCTCAGCTGCGCCCTCATCATCGAGGAGGGCCTGCCGATGGCCGAGCTTACGCGAGTGATTGCCTCCATGAAGGCCGCCTGCGAGCGTGCGGGCGTGCAGATCGTCACCGGCGACACCAAGGTCGTCGAACGCGGCCGGGGCGACAAGCTCTATATCAACACCGCGGGCATCGGCCGCCTGGTCCACCCCGGCCTCTCCCCGAAAAGCATCCGGGAGGGGGACGCGGTGCTGGTCTCCGGCACCGTGGGCGACCACGGCACCGCGGTCATGCTCGCGCGAAGCGGCATGATGCAGACGGAGCTCAAGTCCGACTGCGCGCCGCTCAATCGTCTCTGCGAGGCGGTCCTGAGCAGCGGCGCCTCGGTGCGCGTGCTGCGCGACCCCACCCGCGGCGGCGTCGCCACGACGCTCAGCGAATTCGTGGAGGGGACGGCGCTCGGCATCGAGCTCGACGAGGGCGCGATCCCGGTTCGCCCCGCGGTGAAGGCCGCCTGCGCCATGCTCGGCCTCGAGCCGCTCTACTGCGCCAACGAGGGCAAGCTCCTCGCCGTCGCCGCGCCTGAGGACGCGGAGGCGGTGCTCGCCGCGATGCGCGCCCTGCCGGAGGGCGAAAACGCCGCGCAGATCGGCGTCGTGACCGCGCGGGCGCCGGGCCGCGTGCTGCTGAAGACCGCGCTGGGCGGCCGCCGCGTGCTGCAGAAGCTCGCCGGCGCGCAGCTTCCGCGGATCTGCTGAGCTTTGCCTCCCCTGCGCAAGGGTAGGTGCCCCGAAGGGACGGAGGGGTCGCCTTGCTGGAACAACCCCTCAGTCAGCTTCGCTGACAGCTCCCCTTGCTCAGGGGAGCCAATACCTGTGTTCGCAAATAATTTAGATAGATCCCCATCATGTAAGCATCTTTAGAGAGGTGATGTATTTTGCAAGAGTACAAACGCATCGACATCAGCAAGGACCAGATCGTACCGACCGCCGAGCGCATGCGCAGGCAGAACGTCTACCTGGTGATGATCCACGCCTTCGTCAACAAGGAAGGTCTGCTGGACATCTCCTGGGACTACGCGGTGGATCCCGCCGTGGAATCCTACCATGTGGTGGGCGAGAGCTGCGTGCCCTCCATCGGCGGGATCTACGACGCGGCGGCCATCTGGCCGGAGCGGGAGCTCAACGAGCTCTTCGGCATCGAGTTTGAGGGACTGGACACCACCCAGCGCCTCTTCCTGCCGGAGGATCTGCTGGAGACCCAGGGCCGCGGCCAGATCATGGTGACGCCGCTGAGCGAGCTGGTGGAGAAAAACAGGAAGGAGGCCGGGCAATGAGTTATATCGTACCCATCGGGCCCTACCATCCCGCGCTGGAGGAGCCGGTACACGCCAGGCTCTTCACCGAGGGTGAGCTCATCAAGGACGCGGAGGTCTTCGTCGGCTACAACCACCGCGGCATCGAAAAGCTC
>CAMJQX010000109.1 GCA_946408145.1 uncultured Clostridia bacterium | reverse complement strand
AGCTCCAGCGCCTGGGGGAAGCTGTCATGGATGGCGCCGACATAGCGGAAGGCCATGCCCGACGACAGCACCGCGAACTTCGCGCCGGGATCGCCGCGGAAGAAGAAGAGGCCCGTGTCCGCCTTGGCGGGGTCGGCCGCCTTCTCCTCGGCGCTGTAGATGTCATAGAAGATCTGATTGCCGGCCTCGGCCTGACCCTTGAGGTAGTTGAGCACCTCGGCCGCGTTCTCGGGGTTGATGGTATGGTAGGCGGGCAGCAGATAATACAGCTCCTTGATCGGCAGGCGCGCCGGGATGTCAAAGAGCGTGGGGAAGAGCAGCCGTCCGAAGCCGCTGAAGGCGGGGTCGTCGATCACGTCGTGGATCTTGGTGTCCACGGTGAAGGCTCCGGGCTGTTCGCCGTCCTCCGCGGCCGCCGTAGCGGACAGCGCCAGCAGCAGGGCGAGCATCAAAAGCAGAGCGGTCAAGCGTTTCATTTTTCTCTCTCCTCGTCGGAATTATCAGTAGTATACCACCCTTTTCCCCGCAAGACAATCCATGCTGTTCATTTTTCTTTCCCTGTGATAGAATAGCGGAGAGGTGATCTCCATGCGCAATACCACGCTCTGCCACATCGAGCGCGGCGGGAAGTATCTGATGATGCACCGCGTCAAAAAAGAAGCGGACGAGAACAGGGACAAATGGGTCGGCATCGGCGGCAAGTTCGAGGAGGGCGAGAGCCCGGAGGACTGCCTGCTGCGCGAGGTGCGGGAGGAGACGGGCCTGCGGCTGCGCTCCTGGCGCTTCCGCGGGATCGTGAGCTTCGTGTCCGATCTCTGGGGCACCGAGTACATGCACCTCTTCACTTCCGACGACTTCGAGGGCGAGCCGCGCAGGGACTGCGAGGAGGGGACGCTGGAGTGGATCGGCAAGCGGGAGCTCCTGGAAAAGCCCATCTGGGAGGGCGACAGGATCTTCCTCCGTCTGCTGGAGGAGGACGCGCCCTTCTTCTCGCTCAAGCTCCGCTATGAGGGCGACAGGCTGGTCGAGGCGGTGCTGGACGGGAAGCGGCTGTAAGCAACTCTCTCCCGAAAAAGCATTTCCTGCTTCTGTGCCTTCCTTCGTCCCCGAAGGCTTTGCCGTGCGGGACCGAAAACCGGAGACATGCTCCGGTTTTTGTTGTCAAACGGTTTTCGATACGATATAATTATTGTTTAGACTGAGGTTTTTGAATACACACGGAGGCTTCTATGGAAGAGATCACGGCCGGGACCTTATACATCGTCGCGACGCCCATCGGCAACTCGCGGGACATGTCTCCCCGCGGGACGCAGATCCTCACGGACGCGGACATCATCGCCGCCGAGGACACGCGCCGCTCCATGGTGCTGCTCAACAAGCTCGGCGTCAAGAACAAGCTGGTCTCGAACCACAAGTTCAACGAATACGGCAAGGCCAGATACTTTATCAATGAGATGAAGGCCGGCAAGAGCGTCGCCGTCATCACGGACGCGGGCACCCCCTGCATCTCCGACCCCGGCAACGAGCTCATCAAGGCCGCCGTCGAAGAGGGCATCCGCGTGGTCGGCATACCCGGCTGCTGCGCCGCGGTGAACGCTCTCGCGATCTCCGGCTTCGACCTGAGCTCCTTCACCTTCTTCGGCTTCTTCCCGCGCGAAAACGCCGAGCGCCGGAAGCTGCTGGAGCGCCTGCGCCGGGGCGACACGCGCACCTTCGCGCTCTACGAGTCCCCCAAGCGCATCATGGAGCTTGTGGACTTCTTCATCGACAGCGAGGCCGACGTGCGCCTCTGCCTCTGCAACGACATGACGAAGCTGCACGAGATGAGCTTTCGCGGCACGCCCGCGGAGGTCAAGGAGCAGCTGCTGGCCAAGGGCAATTACGACAAGGGCGAATACGCCGTGGTGCTGGAGGTCGCGCCGGAGTATGTGTTCAACAAGGTGGAGCACACGGTCTCTCCCGAGGCCATGCTGGTCGACGCCATGGCGGTCCGCGGGCTGAACAGCAAGGACGCCGTCGCGGCGGTCCTCGCCGACGAGAACAACTCCTACAGCAAAAACGAGCTCAAGGCCGCGGCCCTGAGACTGAAAAAAATGTTCGAATGAGAGAAAAGAACCTGACGAGCGAACTCTCCGCCGCGCTGGACACGCTCTCCAATGCCGTGTTCAGCCAGCCGATGGACAAGAGCGCGGACGCGAAGCTCTCCGTCCGCCCGCTGCTGCACAGGGGCAGGCGCATCTTTCAGCTGGAACGGCAGCGCGGCGCGCAGGCCTTCCATCAGAATCTGGAGGGCGAGGCCCTGCTGCGCCTGTGCGCCGACGAACTGGACGGGCGCTACCGCCAGGCCCTGATCGTGACGGAGGAGGCCTCCGCCCAGTACAGCCTGCGGCAGAACGGCCTGTACAAAAAGACCGGCGGCGCGGCGGTGCCGCGTCCGGCTGCCGTGCAGGGTCACGACCGCGAGAAGCAGTACCTCCTGCGCGAGGGCGAGGCGATCCCGGCGCTGGTCGATCTGGGCGTGTTCACGCCGGACTATCGCATCGTGAAGGCGCGCTGGGACAAGTACCGGCAGATCAACCGCTTCGTCGAGCTCATCGACCAGGCCTTTGCGGGCAGCGACCAAAAGCAGATCACGATCCTCGACTTCGGCTGCGGCAAGAGCTACCTGACCTTCATCCTCTACTACTACTTCTCTGTCAAGCGCGGCATGGACGTGAAGATCATCGGCTACGATCTGAAGGAGGATGTGGTCGAGCGCTGCGGCGCCATCGCCGAAAAGTACGGCTATACGGGGCTGCGCTTCGTGCACGCGGACGTGTCGAAGGATGTGCTGTACGACGAGAAGGTGGACATGGTGGTCACGCTCCACGCCTGCGACACCGCCACCGACTACGCCCTGCACTACGCCATCCGGAAGGGCGCGCAGCACATTTTCTCGGTGCCCTGCTGCCAGCACGAGATCAACAGCTCGATCCGCAGGGGCGGCGAGCTGGACGTCTTCCTGCGCCACGGCATCCTTCAGGAGCGCATGGCCGCCCTGCTGACCGACGCCATCCGCGCGCTGGTGCTGGAGGATCGCGGCTACACAGTGGATATGATCGAGTTCACGGATTTCGACAGCACGCCGAAGAACCTGATGATCCGCGCCCGCCGCAGCGGCCGCCGCGGCACAGAGGGACGCGCGCAGGCCCGCGCCCTCGCGGATCGTTACGGCTTCCGGCAGACGCTGCTGGAGCTGGAAACGGAAGACTGAAAAACGGATAATAAAAAGGACGCGGTTCAAACCGCGTCCTTTTTTCAAGCTGTCGACATAGTGTCGACAGCTTGAGACGCAAAAATGGAAACTTCCGAAAAAGTTCCCATTTTTGCAAGGATTGTATCGCGAAAGGGGACTACCATCCCCTCTCGCGCTCTCCCCATGCGCGTCCATCCTGGTCGCGTTGGGTTTGTCTACGGTCTGCAAAAAGGACGCGGTGCAAACTGCGTCCTTTTTTCATATCATGCCTCGTGTTTGCCCTGTTTCTTCTCCCAGCGGCGGCGCCGACGCACACGGACAAATTCCTCCGCGTTGTCCCGCCAGCCGGGCAGCACCTCGTCCGTCAGCTTTTCCTTCCCTCGTCGGAGCAGCCGGAAGAGCGTGACGGTCAGCACGATCGCCGGGATCAGGATAAAAAGCCAGCCCAGGAAGCACAGCAGCGCGCAGTAGTCCTCCATGCAGCGGGCGGCGTTCTCCCAATAGGGCAGCAGCACGCCGAGCTTCTGCATGCTGCGCGTACCGAACTGGCCCACCAGACCCAGGAGCCTGCCCATCTGAAAGCGGCCGCTGTTGACGACGATCTCGCCGTGCCCGATGGGGAATTTCTCGCGCGTGAAGTTTGCGGCGAAGTTTTTTACCGGCTCGGCGAGCACCAGTTCATACGTCGTGATGCCGGCGGTCTCGTGCAGGCTCTTCCAGGCGTCATAGGACATGAACAGCCCCATGCCCGCCGTGTAGGCCTTGTGACTTGCAAAATCCTGCTCGCGCCGGATCACGCCCGCGATCTGGAAGGGGACGCCGTCGATCTTCATCGTCAGGCCCTGCAGGTCCGAGCTGCCGAAAAGGATCCAGGCCAGTTCCTCATCCAGCAGGACGAGGTCCTGCATCAGGTCGCCCTCCTGAAAATAGCTGCCGCTCATGAGGCGCAGCGGGTGGAAATGGAAGAAATTGCCGCCCACGGCGATGACATTCGCGTCGCCCTTACCGAGATCGGTGCTGGCCAGGGCCTTGCCCGTGCAGCTCCAGGCGTCCACAAAGAGCGTCTGCTCGCTGTCCGCATCCAGCGCCGCCTCATGCAGGCGCTTCATCATATCCGTGCGGAACTGGTAGATCTGGTTGAGCGACAGCTTCTCGTCCACCGGCACGAAGCAGCTGAGCTGTCTGAACTCCATGTCAGCCTCGCCCTGCCAGCGCTCGGCCGCCCGCTGGGAATCCAGCTCTCCGCCCAGAACGAACGCGAAGAGAAAGCAGGCGGCCGCCAGCAGCGTGAGCGCAGCGCACAGGATCAGCAGCGCGATCCGTTCCTTCTTGCTTTTACGCCTTCTCATATCAGCCGTTGTCCGCCAGACGCACCATGTCGCCGCTCTTGACCGGAGCGTTGGAGGTCGTGATGACGAAATCGCCCCAGTTGGAGAGATCGCCCGTGACGGCGGAGTTCATATCGTCCTCGGCCAGCACCTCCACATTGACGCGGCGGGCGATGTAGCGGTTGCCCAGCGGGGAGCTCTTGGCCTCGATCTTGAGGACGAAGCTGCCGTTGGCGTCGCTGCGGACGGCGGAGTTCGGCACGATCAGGTCGTAGTTGGCGCTCTTCTGGCCGACGGAGATGGTGAGCTCCGCGCCGACGTTCACGTCGCCGTCGACGTTGAAGGTCAGCAGCTTGTTTGTCTGCGGGTTCTTCGGATCCACGCGGATGGACTCCAGCGTCGCCGTGATCTGCTTGCCCCAGTAGTAGTTGGAGACCGTCGCCGTGTCGCCCACCTTCAGGCGGCGGGCCTGGTCGTTGGTGACCGTGAAGGACAGGGTGTAGCCCATGTCCGGCACCTCGATGGTCGCAAGGGCGTCGCCCTTGGCCTTGGTCTCGCCCGCGGTGCACTCGACCGACTGCACCGTGCCGGAGACCTTCGCGAGGATCTGGTTCTCCTCGCCGCCGGAGAGCTCGGCCAGCTTCTGCTTGGCCTTCTCGATCTGCTGACCGAGGTCGGTCAGATCCAGATAGCTCAGGGACTGGCTCTTGGCGTCGCTGATCTTCTTGAGCTCGAGGTTGTTTTCGAGCGTGAAGAGCCTGTCCTCTGCGGCGATATAGTCCGCCTTGGCCTTCTTGTATTCCTCGCTGACGGTCTCGGTGCCCATGATCTCGTCGATCACGGCCTGGATGGCCTCGACCTTGGCCGCGGCCGCTGCCTCTGCGGTCTGCGCGTCGGAATAGGCGTCCTCCGCGTTGCGCACCTTGTCGTCGGCCTCCTGCACGGCGCGTTCGGCCTCGGTCAGTTCGATCTGGCTGGCGGGGTCCAGCAGCGCCGCCTCACGGGCCAGCGCCTCCTCCAGGCGCAGCTTGTCCTGTGCGAGCTCCGTCTCGGCCTCAAGGATCAACCGGTCGATGTCCGGGTCCTCGGAGCCCTCCTCCTTGGCCTTCTTCAGCGCGTC
>CAMJQX010000108.1 GCA_946408145.1 uncultured Clostridia bacterium | reverse complement strand
CCATGTCCTTCCAGGCGAGCGGGACCATCTGCTTGCCGGGGTCGGCCCAGAAGTCGGAATAGTGGAAGTCCACGATCAGCGGCAGGCCCGCCGCTGTCGCGCGCCGGCCGATGGCGACGGCGTTTTCGATGTCGCAGTTGCCGCCGCCGAAGCCCCTGCCGTCGGCGTCGTACGGGTGGTTCCACACGCGCACGCGGATGTGCGTGACGCCGTTTTCGGCGAGCAGCTCAAACAGGTCCCGCTCCGCGCCGTCGAAGTCGTAATAGCGCACGCCGCTGGCCTCCTCGGCGATGACCGAGGAGACGTCCATGCCGAGGATGAAGTCCTCGGGCAGCTTTACGGGCTTTACATACAGAGTTTCGCTGTCGGCGCTCTCCGGGGCCGCCGCCGCAAGGCAGGGGCAGAGCAGGAGCAGCAGCACCGCGGCAAGGGCAAGGCTCAGCATCTTTTTCATTGGATCCTCCCGAAACATAGATAGGGGCGATTCATGAATCGCCCGCCGCCGTACTTCTTTCAGGCGGGCCGTTCGTGAACCGCCCCCACAAATAGAACTATGGCAGCCGCAGCAGCTCTCCCAGCAGCTCGTAGGCCGCGTCGTCCCGCTCCCCGGCATGCAGGGAATTCGCGCCGAGGAAGAGATAGTATTCTCCTTCTCCGTAGTCGAGATACGAGGCGGCGCTGCCCTTCTCCCCGTCCCAGACGAGGATGCCGCAGGGCTGCCCGTCCAGCTCCAGCAGTGTGAGGCCCTCCGCGGAGATTTTCGCCGGATCCAGCGCACGGAAGGAGTCGCGGTAGCTCTCCACGCTCGCGGCCGGGACGATGTAGAAATCGGCGCTCAGCAGCCCCTGCTCGTCGAACATGGCATAGTCGAAGCTGTGCGCCTGCACGAGGCGTATGCCCGCCGGCCTGTGCTTTTCGAGCTCGGCGGAGAGCTCCCGGTCGCGGCAGCTCTCCACCTCGGCGAAGAGCACCAGCTTCTTTGCCGCCGGGGCGTCGGTCACGATGTTGAACACAAAGCCCCACAGCACCGCCGACAGGATCAGCCACACGATGTACACATGCAGCTGCGACAGGATGTTTCTCAGCACTCTCATACCGAATACCCCGCGATATAGCCGTTGACCAGATAGAGCGTCAGCTCGTCCCCGGCGGCTTTGAGCTTCTTTTCCCGCGAGCGGCAGACCTTGAGGCGGTGCACGCCCTCCGCGTTTTCGAGCTGCACGATCGTGATGCGGATGCTGTGGATGATGCGCAGGCGCTCCTTCGTCACCGTGACGCGGCCGCGCAGCGTCTCGGGCTCGCCCGCGTTGAGCATCGCGGCATGCTGCAGCTCATGCTTCGTCTCGACCGTCACAAAGCGGCGCAGGTACAGCACGATCCAGCCCGCGAGCGTCCAGGTGACGACGCAGGCGAGCTCCATCTTTTCGGCGTTCCCGCTGTTTGTCAGCGCGCAGCAGCTCACGCAGGCAGCCAGGGCCCCAAGGCCCAGCAGCCAGCACAGCAGGCGCGAGGTCTTCACTTTTCTCTCCAGGGCGCGGATATCCTCCGGGCCGTACAAAGGCGTCATGTTTTCCATGTGACCATTATAGCGCTCCGTTCTTTTCTTGACAAGTTTCTTTCCCGCGTTTACAATTTTAAACAGAATGGAGGGATCAATATGCGTAAACTCACCATGCTTCTTTCCCTTGTGCTGATCTGCGCGCTGCTGCTCGGCGCCGCGGGGCTTCCCGCCTCGGCGGAGGCTGTCCTGGCGGACGAGCTGGGCTATCTCGTCTCCGGCGCGGACGGCTCTCTGCTCCTCTCCGAAGGAGGCGAGCTGTATCTGGATACCTCCGGCCGCAGCTTCGACACGCCTGACGACAACTACCGCGTCTTTTACGAGATCTTCACCGGCTCCTTCTCCGACTCGGACGGGGACGGCGTGGGCGATCTGCGCGGGATCATCAACCGCATGGACTACCTCAACGACGGCGACCCGGCCTCCGGCCTGAGCCTCGGCGTCGAGGGTCTCTGGCTCACGCCGATCTTCGAGTCCCCGACCTATCACAAATACGACGTGACGGATTACTACCGCGTGGACGACCAGTTCGGCACACTGGAGGACCTGCGGGAGCTCATCGAGCTCTGCCATGAGCGGGGCGTGAAGCTGATCCTCGACCTGCCCATCAACCACAGCGGAGACCAGAACGAGTGGTTTGAAAAGTTCCGCCTCGCCCACATCACCGGCAACGACGAGAACGCGTACTACGACTTCTACAGCTTCGTGCAGTCCGCCGACGGCAAGGGCGTGCCCGCGGGCTACAAGCAGATCGGCAGCACGAAGGACTACTACGAGTGCAACTTCAGCGAGCACATGCCGGAGTTCAACTTCGACAGCGAGGCCGTGCGGCAGGAGATGCTGAACATCGCCCGCTTCTATCTGGACATGGGCGTGGACGGCTTCCGCTTCGACGCCGCCAAGTACATCTACCTCGGCGACAACGGGCGCAGCGGCGCGTTCTGGGACTGGTATCTGGCGGAGCTGCGCGCGCTCAAGCCCGACATCTACACCGTGGCGGAGGTCTGGGACGCGGACGGCGTGACCGACGTGTACTACAGCGCCGTCAACTGCTTTGACTTCACGACCTCGCAGACCAACGGCCTCATCGCGGCCACGGCGCAGAAGGGCAATGTCGGCGCCTATGTGAGCTATGTGGACGCCTATCTCGACCGCATCCACGCCATCCGGGAAGACGCCATGATCGTCCCCTTCATCGCCAACCACGACACCGACCGCGCCTCCGGCTACCTGACCGTCGCGAGCGGCGCCATGAAGATGGCGGCGAACCTCTATATCCTCTCCAGCGGCTCGCCCTTCATCTACTACGGCGAGGAGCTTGGCCTGCGCGGCTCGCGCGGCGGCTCCAACAGCGACGCCAACCGCCGTCTGGCCATGCTCTGGGGCGACGGGGACGGCATTCAGGATCCCTTCGGCACGACCTACGATCCCGCCAAGCAGATCCCGGACACGGTCGCCGACCAGAAGGCCAATGAGTACAGCCTCTACAGCTACTACAAGAAGCTGCTGTCGATCCGCGCGGCCTATCCGGCCATCGCCCGCGGCGAGTACACGCCGGTCATCGTGCCCGACAGCAAGCTCGGCGGCTTCATCGCCGACTGGGACGGTCAGCGCGTCTGCGTGCTGCACAACACGACGCTCAGCAGCGCGAAGCTGGATCTGGCCGAGCTCGGGCTTGGGGACTTCACGCAGCTCGGCGACTTCATCGGGGTCGAGGAGGCGAGCCTCGCCGACGGCGTGCTGCGCCTCGGCTCCCAGACCAGCGCCGTGCTGATCCCCTGAGGCAGCTTTCAGTTTTCAGGAGGCACCGCAGGCAAACTGCAAAATGTGGGCGAATACGCGCATGGATCGCGTATTCGCCCACATTTTTATGTGTTGTCGGCCCCTGTTTCGCGCGGGACGTCCGGGGGCCGTCCCGTTTTCCGCAACCTATTCCACAGTGACGTCCAGGCCCAGCTCCTCCGGCAGGAAGCGCGGGCAGGTGTTCTCCGATACCATGATGACCGAGGAGGCCAGCCGCGAGCCGATCTCGCAGGAGCTCATCAGATCCTTGCCGTAGGTCAGGCCGATGGCGACACCGGCAAAAAAGGCGTCCCCGGCGCCGGCGGTGTCGCGCACATGCACGGTCTGGGCGGGGCACACGCCGCACTGCCCGTCCAGCGAGGCGAAGACCGCGCCGCGGCTGCCCATGGTGACCACCATGGCGGGGATCTGCGCGCTGCTGATGCGCTCGAAAAGCTCCCGGCTCATCTCCTCCGGTGTCAAATCCTCGAACTCCGCGGCGAAGAGGATGCCCGCCTCCTGCACGTTGCACACGAAGCAGTCGACCGACTGCAGGAAATCCCGCCGCTGGGTGGCGATGGACATGTTGGCCACCAGCGCGTAGATCCGCTTGTTGTATTTCCGGGCGAAGCGGAAGACCTGCTTGATGACCTCCTTGTCCATGTCGATCTCGACGACCACGCTGTCCGCGTCGGCAAAGATCTCGTCCCCGCGCTGCTCGAGGAGCTCCACCATAGCCTCCATGTTCGGGCGCTTGGAGATGGAGGAGGCAATGTCGCCCTCGCCGTCGTGGATGGCGAGCCAGATGCCCATGCCGTCCGGCACCTGGGCGACGAAGCGCGTGTCCACCTTGTGGTGCCTGAGCTTGCGGATCACATCCTCGCCCTGTGCGGTATCGTCCACCATGCTCACAAAGCGCGGACGCAGTTCGATGTTGGCGATGTCCTCCGCCACGTTGCGGCCGACGCCGCCGTGCACGAACTCCACCCAGCCGGAATTGCGCCCCGAGGGGATATACTTGCTCTCGGGAAAACCCTTGATGTCCACAAACACGTTTCCCACGACCACGATCGGCATAGACGGCACCCCATTTCTCTGTTTATGTATGAGAGTATAACATAAAAAACACACGGGCGTAAACCCGTGTGTTTTCTGTTTTTCGATCTTTTCAGCAATATTTTGCGGTCAGCTCGCGGATACGCGCGGCGCAGGCGCGCACGATCTCCCCGTCCTCCGGCTGCAGCTCATAGAGCGGCGCGCGGACGGAGCCGATGTCGGGCCCGCCGTTTTCGCGCAGGATGCCCTTGATCACCGCGTACATGTTGCCCTTGCAGGAGCACATCTGATAGATCACATGGCAGCACTCGTCCTGGATCTCCCGGGCGCGGGCGATGTCATTGTTCTGCACCAGCTCATAGATCTTCAGATACAGCTCCGGCATGGCGCCGTAGGTGCCGCCGATGCCGCCGATGGCGCCCGCGACCAGACCGGAGAGGAGCTGCTCGTCCGGGCCGTTGAAGACGATCGCGCCCTCGTCGCGCCACATCTCGATGTCCTGCACCGGCATGGAGGAATTCTTCACGCCGATGACATTCGGATTCTTCAGCATCTCGCGCAGAAGGCCCGAGGACAGGGCCACGCCTGCAAGCTGCGGGATGTTGTAGATGATGAAGTCCGTGTGCGGCGCGGCGGAGGAGATGTCGTTCCAGTATTTGGCCATGGCGTAAGGCGGGAGATGGAAGTAGATGGGCGGAATGGCGGCGATCGCGTCCACGCCCAGGCTCTCGGCGTGGGCGGCCAGCTCCATGCTGTCGGCGGTGTTGTTGCAGGCCACATGGGCGATGATGACGATGCGCCCCTTCGCGACGGCCATCACGTTCTCCAGCAGGAGCTTGCGCTCCGCCACCGACTGATAGATGCACTCGCCCGAGGAGCCGCCGACATACAGACCGGTCACGCCCTTGCCGATCAGGTACTCGGTCAGCGCGCGCACGCGCTCGGGAGAGATGGCGCCCTGCTCGTCATAGCAGGCATAGAAGGCGGGAAAAATGCCCTGATACTTGCTAAAATCTTTCATCTGTTTCTCCTTAAAGAAGAATTTTGAAGACGACCCTGGATACGGCCTCCGGCTGCGCCGGGGCCATGCCGGGTCGGTGCGCGTCGCCGGGGAAGAGCACGAGGAAGCTGTCCGGGCGCAGGAGGACGCTCTGCTCCGCCTCTCCCGCGCAGCCCCAGTAGTCCCCTTGCTGCTCGCGCAGCGCCAGGGCTTCGGGTCTCGCGATGTCGACCCGCTCGCAGCCCCCGACGCAGACGAAGACGTCCAGATAGCGGCGGTGGTACTCGAACAGGCGCGCCTCATCCGTCACGGTCGGCACGTCAAAGCGCGTCACATAGAGCGCGTCGTCCTCCTCGAGAAGCTGCCGTTCCGTACCGACGGAGGCGA
>CAMJQX010000107.1 GCA_946408145.1 uncultured Clostridia bacterium | reverse complement strand
CGGATGGAGAGTTATATGAAAGCCATTTCAGACTTATAAGAAGTCAAAGCAAAGTCAAATTGAAGTCATTTAAAACCTGTACAGAAGTCCCTATTATGTACGATACTAGTCAAAATCTTATATCATAAAAGGCGAAAAGTACGAAAAGCCGAAAATGCCCAAAAAGTTCACAAAAATGAGAGATTAAAAAATCCGTAGGGGTACGCCTCGAAAACGCAATCAGAGCATTGAACTTTTGAGAGGCAAAAGTGGCTAAAAATGCAGAAAAAAAGAATTCCTCACTGTTAAATGAGGAATTCATGGTGGACGATACAAGACTCGAACTTGTGACCTCCCGCACGTCAAGCGGATGCGCTACCAGCTGCGCCAATCGTCCGGCTCTTTCAAGCAAGGGGTATTCTACCGCATGGCTTATCAAATGTCAAGCATTTTCTGCGCGGTTTTTCAAAAAGCGCGCAAGGGGAGAGCCCGCGCGACGCGGCGCGAAGAAAAAGGGAACCGCACGGGCGGTTCCCTTTTTCTTGTGCGACATGCGGTCACTTGAGCAGATAGACGCGGATGGAATACTCAAAGCCGTTGCAGGTGACGGACAGCTTCACGCCGCCGTCCTTGCGGGAGAGGATCTCACACTTGCATTCCTTGGTGTCCTCGCTCGGGGTGAGCTTGAAGACGCTCTCGTCGTCCACCGACCACTTCAGCTTCGCGTCGGAGAAATCCTCGATCGGGTACACCTGCGCCTTGATGGTCAGAGGCTCGTCGCCCTCGTGCATCGTGAACTCGGTCAGCTCCTTCTCAAAGAAGAAGATCTTGATCTCGGACACGGTGGGCGTCGGCGTGGGAGGAGGCGTGGGCGGCTCCTCAACAACGTAGATCGGGGTCGCGGACGGCGCCTCGGTCGGGGGAGCGGTCACTTTACTGCCGCCGTCCTGCCCGTTGAGGCTGGTGGAGACCATGACGATCACCGCGAGAATAACGGCCACGACAAGAATCAGGCCGAAGATCATCTGCCACTTGGTATTCGTCTCGGCGCGATCAAAAGAGGCGGTGCCTTTGACGGTGCCGGGGGTAGCTCCCGGCGTGCGCCCGCTCTGACCCACGCGCTCGGTGCCGCAGTGGGGGCAGCGTGTGCGCAGGGCGGAAAAAGACTCGCCGCAGCGCCGGCATGTCACTTCAGGGATTACGCTCATTGCATTTCCTCCATTCTTTGGGATTGGCGATATGCTACGAGCAAATAATACAACTTCTTTGTGTTTTCGTCAAGTGTCCGGGGCCCCCGAAGGGGGCGTTTTCCCCTCGAATCCGGTCGAAATTCCCCACTTTGGCACCAATTTTTACGGTTTTTTAATAAAGATTAAGAATTGCGGCCCGGTTTTTCGTCCTCCCAGGTGCGCTCGGAGATGATATAGCGGGGGCGCTGCTTGGTCTCCAGATAGATCTTCCCGACGTATTCGCCGATGATGCCGAGCGAGATGAGCTGCACGCCGCCGACAAAGCAGACGATACAGGTCATGCTGGCCCAGCCGGGCACGCTTTTGCCGCACAGGGCGGTGATCAGCGCCCACAGGACGCCGAGAAAGCTGACGAGCGCGACGATCAGGCCGAAGCCGGTGATGAGCTGCAGGGGCCTGACCGAGAGGCTGGTGACGCCGTCCACCGCCAGCGCGATCATCTTGCGCAGCGGGTAATGGCTCCTGCCCGCCAGACGCTCCGCGCGGGTGTAGCTGACCGTGGTGCTCTTGAAGCCCACCAGCGGCACCAGACCGCGCAGGAAGAGGTTGACCTCCCTGAAATTGGCAAATTCCCTGAGCACGCGGGCGCTGATCAGCCGGTAGTCGGCGTGGTTGTAGACCACCTCGGCCCCCATGGCGGCGAGGAATTTATAGAAGCTCTGGGCCGTGAAGCGCTTGAAGAAGCTGTCGCTGCGGCGGTCGGCGCGCACGCCGTAGACCACCTCGCAGCCGTCGAGGTACGCGTCCACCATCCGGTCCATGGCGTCGACGTCGTCCTGCCCGTCGCAGTCGATGGAGATCGTGATGTCGCAGCGGTCCATCGCCTCCATGAGCCCGGCCAGCACCGCGTTCTGGTGGCCGCGGTTGCGGCTCTGGCTGATGCCGAGAAAGTGCGGGTCGGAGGCGGCGAGCTCACGGATGACGTCCCAGGTGGCGTCGCGGCTGCCGTCGTTGACGAAGAGGACGCGGCTGTCGTCGCTGATCTTGCCCAGATCGCGCAGCTGCTCCAGCTTTTTGAGGAACAGCGGCGCCGTGATCGGCAGCACCTCCTGCTCGTTGTAGCAGGGGACGACGATATACAGGATCGGTTTCATGGCGGAATCCCTCACTTCACAAAGGCGGCAAGCTCGGCTACGGACTTGAAGTAGTTTGTGCAGTTTTGACGCATGAATGTCTCGATGGCGGCGATGTCGTTCGCCCAGCCCACGCCCGCAAAGTCGACCCCGCAGGCGGCGGCCATGTCGTAGCCGGGCTTGAGGTCGTCGATCATCAGCAGCTCGTCCCGACCGAGATTGAAGCGGCGCATGATCTCCTCCAGCGGCCAGACATAGGGCTTGCGCCGCTCGGGCGGCTGTTCCCAGCCGAAGACCGCGTCGGGCTCGGGCAGGGAATTGGCCCTGTAGTCGCGCAGAATGTTGTCGTAAAACGAGTGGGACACCACGCAGACCAGCCCGCCCTCGGCCTTCTGCCGCTCCATGATCTCGCGCAGGCCGGGGTAGGCGACCGGGATGTGGTCCTTGACGTATTCGCGCCAGAAAGCGCCCTCCGTCTCCAGCAGCTCCTCGCTCATGCCGTACTCCATGCGGCACATGGGCAGAAAGCCGGGGTGGAAGTTTTTGATGAAATATTCCTCCAGCGTGCAGGTCCGGCCGGGCAGATACCGGTCGAGAAAGGCCTGAAAGCAGGGGTAATGGATCGTGGCGGTGCTGTTGACCACCGTGTCGTCATGGTCGAAGACCAGGCATTTGTATTTCATAATGAATTCCTTGTTGGCTCCCCTGTGCAAGGGGAGCTCCCGCGAAGCGGGTGAGGGGTTGCGTTCAGCTGTTGAGATGACATTTCGGAGCGTTGTACGATTCCCGCGGACCCCTCCGGCCTCGCTGCGCTCGCCCACCTCCCCTTTCAGGGGAGGCGGCGAAACGGCTCAGTAGAAGGTCGCCACGGCCTGCGCCGGGGCCTCGCAGGGCTCGGAGGACAGATAAGTCAGCACGGGGCCCTTCTTGCCGTAGGCGCGGTTGAACTTGAAGTGGATCTTCGCGGTCAGGATCATCCAGCTGTCGTCCTGGACCTGATCGGCGTGCTCCCACTGGCAGACCAGCGCGGCGAACTGAATGTCCTCCACGCAGCAGGTCATCACGTGGCGGCCGACCACAAAGGTCTGGGCGGGCAGCTTTTTGCGCACCAGCGCCCGGCACTTGAAGCGCACGCTCTTGCCCTCGTACTTCTTCGGCTCCTCGCTCATGTCGCGGTACCAGAGGGCGTAGTCGTCGTCGCCGATCTCGATGATCGGGGCGTTCACGTCGAAGGGGAGGGGATCCTCGATATCGTCGTAGACGACCTTGCCGTTCGGCGCCTCATAGGCGATGTCCGCCCGGCGGGAGGCCCCGCGGACGATCTTGTGGAAGGCCATCTTGTCCATGTCGGGCGTGAAGCGGTTGAAGACCACGAGCTCGCAGCTCTTGAGCTTGTCGTAGACCAGCTGGCGCATGTTGCTGTTGTAGCTGAGGAAGGTCGAGGCGTCGGCGAACAGGAACTCCTGATAGACGGTCCAGTTCTCCGGCATGGCCTGATACAGCGCGTCGAGCATCCAGATGCCGTTGTACTCGATGACGGCACGCTCGGCGCGGGTCTCGGCCGCGAAGCGCAGCAGGTTCTGGGTGTTGAGCTGGCTCAGGTCCTCGATCACGCGGATGAAGACGTTGGGATCGGCGAACTGGTCGGGGGCGTATTCCTCCTCGCCCTCCTCGCAGACGAGCAGCAGCGTGCGCTCACCGTTGCAGAAGCGCCTGTCCTCCAGCGTCTCCTGGATGAATTTGGTCTTGCCCGCCTCCAGAAAGCCGGTGAACAGATAGACCGGCAGCTCTTTGAGATTAGCCAAGGCGGAACAGCTCCTTCAGGGCGGCCTCGTTGATGTGAGAGCCGATGACGCAGAAGCGGCCGGTGACGCCGGCGCTGCCGCGGCGGATGTCGGTCTCCTCGGGTACATAGTCGAAGTACAGCCAGTCGCCGTCGCTCGCGTCGACGATGCCCTTGGCGCGCAGGATCATGCCGTATTTCTCCGCGTTCTCCAGCTCGGCGAGGATGGCGCGCAGCTCGTCCTCGGTGAACTTCTTCGGCGTCTCGACGCCCCAGCTGGTGAAGATCTCGTCGGCGTGGTGGTGATGGCCGTCGTGATGGTGATGGCACTCGCACTCGGGATCGTCGCACTCCTCACCGTCGTGGTCGTGGTGATGGTGATGATGCTCGTGCTCCTCGTCCTCGTCGTGGTCGTGGTGGTGATGATGATGCTCGTGCTCCTCGTCCTCGTCGTGGTCGTGGTGGTGATGATGATGCTCGTGCTCCTCATCCTCGTCGTGATCGTGATGGTGATGGCACTCGCACGCGGGATCGTCGCACTCCTCGTCATCGTGATGATGGTGATGGTGCTCGTGCTCGAGCGCTTCCTTCGCCGCGCGCAGGCCGTTGGCATCCATGACCTCACGGATCTGCTCGCCGCTGAGCTTGTCCCAGGGCGTGGTGATCAGGCCCGCCTCGCTGTTGAGCGCCTTGAGCAGCTCGACGGCGGTCATGGTCTTGGCGTCGTTCACGATACCGGTGCGGCTGAGGACGATCAGGTCGGCGTTCTGCACCTGGTCATTGAAAAACTCGCCGAAGTTGCGCATATACATCTTGCACTTCCCGGCGTCGACGACGGTGACCTTCGCGCCGATCTGCGCGCCCTCGACGCGCTCGACGGCCTTGGCCACGTCGGAGAGCTTGCCCACGCCCGAGGGCTCGATCAGGATGCGGTCCGGCGCGAAGTCCGCCATCACCTTGGCCAGCGCCTTCGTGAAGTCGCCCACCAGGGTGCAGCAGATGCAGCCGGAGTTCATCTCCGTGATCTGCACGCCGGCGTCCTGCAGAAAGCCGCCGTCGATGGCGATCTCGCCGAATTCGTTCTCGATCAGCACGAGCTTCTCGCCCTGATAGCCCTCGGCGATCAGCTTGCGGATCAGCGTGGTCTTGCCGGCGCCGAGAAAGCCGGAAAAGATATCGATTCTTGTCATAATGAAGCCTCCTTTTGGTTTCCAAATATTCAGTATAACACCATTATTATAAAAGTACAAGACCCAGTTCCCGCCCGTCCGCGGGGGCGGAAAAGGGCGCAAGACGCGCTTGTCAAATGCGGCGGCATGTGGTAAGATACCTTGGAGTGAAAAAAGAAAAGTGAGGAAACAATAGGAATATGTGGTTTTGGTTCGCCGTCATCGCCCTCCTGTGCTGGAGCGGGTCGGATCTGTTTTCCAAAATAGGCTGCCAGGACGCGAAGGACAAGTACAGCCACCTGAAAATGGTCATGGCCGTCGGCGTCGTGATGGGGCTGCACGCGGCTTACGAGGTGTTTGTCAAGGGCGTTGAGATCAACGGGAGCATCCTGCTGACCTACCTGCCGGTCTCCATGCTCTATATCCTGTCCATGGCCATCGGCTATCTGGGTCTGCGCTACATCGAGCTGTCCATCTCTTCACCGATCTGCAATTCCTCCGGCGCGATCGTGGCTGTGCTGACGCTCATGACCGTCGGCATCGGCGAGGATCTCCCGCCCGTCGCCCTCG
>CAMJQX010000106.1 GCA_946408145.1 uncultured Clostridia bacterium | reverse complement strand
TGCGCTGCTGTTCATCGGCTTCTGCACCAAGGCCTTCCTGGTGCCCTTCCACCCGCTGGCGGCGGACGCGCACGGCGCGGCTCCCGCCTCCATCTCGGTGCTGATCTCCGGCGTTCTGACCAAATCCGGCATCTACGGCCTGATCCGTCTGAGCTACTTCCTGTTCCAGTCCATGGCTCTGGGCACGATGCAGTTCTGGCTCGTGTTCCTCGGCAGCGTCTCCATGTTCGTGTGTGTGACGATGGCGCTGGCCCAGCACGACTTCAAGCGTCTGCTGGCCTTCCACTCCATCTCCCAGATCGGCTACGTGCTGGCCGCGGTCGGCCTGTGCACCGCCTTCGGCGTCTCCTCCGGCCTGTACCACGCCATGAACCACACGCTCTTCAAGGGCCTGCTGTTCCTTGCGGCCGGCGCTGTGCTGCATGAGACCGGCACCACCGACCTCGACAAGCTCGGCGGCCTGTCGAAGAAAATGCCCCACACCACGGTCCTGTTCCTGGTCGGCGCCTTCTCCATCAGCGGCATCCCGCCCTTCAACGGCTTTGCCTCCAAGTGGATGATCTATCAGGCGACCTACCAGAAGGCCGTGGAGACCGGCAACATCGGCTTCCTGCTGGTCACGATCTGCGCGCTCGTCACCTCCACGCTGACGCTGGCCTCCTTCGTGAAGGTCACGCAGTCCGTCTTCTTCGGGCAGCTCCCGAAGGAGTATGAGAACGTGAAGGAGGTGCCCTTCGGCATGCGCCTCGCGATGGGCATCCTCGCGCTGATGTGCCTCGCGGGCGGCCTCTTCCCCGACGCCGTCACCCGTTACCTGACCGAGCCCGCCTCCCGCGCGGTGTTCAGCGTGATGAGCTACATCAACAGCATGATGGGCCAGGGCTACGCGCAGAGCGCGATGGCCGTGCAGCCCGCCGTGCCGGAGCTGAGCTTCAGCGCCGCCGGCGTCTGGAGCCCGATCTCCTGGCTGTGCCTGCTGATGATCGCGCTGCTGGCCGTCACGATCGTCGCGATCGCCGGCAAGTACGACCGCGTCAGCGTCAAGACCCCCGAATCTCTCACCGGCAAGTACGACCTGTTCTACGGCGGCGAAGAGACCGTCTTCTCCCAGGTCGGCGGCGACGATCTGTTCTGGGGCTTCAAGCACAACTGGCGGCACTACTTCCGCTTCATGCACGAGCTGCACAGCGGCGTGGTCAACGATTACGCACTCTGGGCCGTCGTGGCGCTGGCTCTGGCCGTCGTCTACGCCCTGATCGTTCTGTAAGGAGGTGGGAACATGATAATCGATGCTTTGAAATACCTGGCCTATGTCCTCGTTTTCCCCGGTTTCCTGTTCTGCTTCCTGACGGGCCTGCTCCTGTGCGGCATCGACCGCAAGCTGGTGGCCCGGATGCAGAAGCGCGTCGGCCCCCCGATCCTGCAGCCCTTCTATGACTTCTTCAAGCTCTGCGGCAAGGAGACGATCGTCCCCGCAGCCGCCAACCGCACGGTCTTTCTGATCGCGCCGCTGGTGGGTCTGGCCGGCCTCGTGGTGCTGCAGCTGTTCATCCCGGTGTTCCGCTTCTCCGCTTTTTCGAACGTCGCGGACATCATCGTGATCCTCTACCTGCTGCTGATCCCGGCCCTGTCCATCATCATCGGCGGCGCCTCCACCGGTTCCCCCTACGCCGGCGTCGGTTTGAGCCGTGAGATGGTCACGGTCCTCTCCTGCGAGCTGCCTCTCGTCCTCGTACTGCTGGCCGTGGGCAAGAAGGTCGGCGCCGCGACCGGCACGGGCCTCTGCTTCTCCCTGACGGAGATCGTCCGCTACCAGATGGCAAACGGCAGCCTGCTGTGGAAGCTGAGCATGATCCCGGCGGCAGTGGCCTTCCTGATGGTCATCCCCGGCGAGACCGGCAGCCACCCCTTCGACGCGGCCGAGGCCGAGACGGAGATCTGCGAGGGCATGCTGGCCGAGTACAGCGGCGCGCCGCTGGGCGTGTACAAGCTCAGCCACGCCGTGAAGCTCCTGACCATGACGAGCCTTTTCGTCATGCTCTTCCTGGGCGGCGTCGGCGGCGGGATCGAGCATCTGGTCGCTGCGCTGGGCCTGACCGGCGGCGCGGCCGGCGCGCTCATCATGCTGCTGAGCGTGCTCGCGCTGTTCCTGCTGTGCGTCCTGATCACCGCCGTGGCGATCTCGCTCGTGCACGCAGTCACCGCCCGCCTCAAGATCGAGCAGATCTTCAAGTACTACTGGACCGTGGTCGCCGCGCTGGCTCTGGTGAGCCTCGTGCTGGCCTGGTTCGGCCTGTAAGGAGGTGCCTCTATGTTTAAGAAATTGATCGAAGAGAGCACCGGCAAATCCCCGTGGCTCTTCCACATCAACGCCGGCTCCTGCAACGGCTGCGATATCGAGCTCGTGAGCGTGCTGACCCCGCGCTATGACGCCGAGCGCCTCGGCTTCAAGCTGGCCGGCAGCCCCCGCCACGCCGACATCGTCGTGGTCACCGGGCCGATCACGGCCCAGTCCCTGCCGCGCGTGCTGCGCTCCATCGAGCAGGTGCCGGAGCCCCGCTGCATCGTGACGATGGGCTCCTGCCCGCAGAGCGGCAACGTCTTCCGCGGCAGCTACTCGATCTGCGGCCCGCTGTCGAAGTACGTGCATGTGGACGTGGACGTGGCCGGCTGCACGCCGAAGCCCGAAGCCGTGATCGACGGTCTGGCGCTGGCCACCAAGATCCTGCAGGAGAAAAGGAGGGCGATGAAGTAATGGATTTCCCGTTTGTGAAAGAGGCCATTTCCCAGCTCTTCTCCAAGCCCAGCTGCGCCATGTATCCGGCGGTGGAGAGCATCGCGGCCCCGCGCTACCGCGGCCGCATCGCCTTTGACCCGACCAAATGCATCAACTGCGGCATGTGTGAGCGCGTCTGCTGCGGCGGCGCCATCACCCACACCGTGGAAAAGACCGAGGAGGGCGACAGGATCACCCGCAGCTTCAACCTCGGCTGCTGCACCTTCTGCGCGCACTGCATGGATTTCTGCTCCACGAAGGCCATTCAGCTTACGCAGGACTACCACATGATCGCCACGAAGGACGAGGACCTGATCGTCTCCGGCACCTTCATCAAGAAACCGCCTGTGAAGAAGGCCCCGCCCGCCAAGCCCGCCGCCCCCGCGGCGGAGACCGCGAAGGCCGAGCCCGCCGCGCCTGCCGCCGATGCGCCGAAGCCCCGCGAGGACGGCAAGCCCGTGCAGGATCCCGCCAAGTGCGTCTACTGCACGATCTGCGCCAAAAAGTGCCCCGCCGGGGCGCTGAGCGTCGACCGCGCGGCCAAGACCTGGACGCTGGACGAGGACGCCTGCGTCGCCTGCGGCACCTGCGCCGGCGTCTGCCCCAAGAAAGCGATCATCATGTGATCGGACAATCGCACTGACACAACAACAGCCCCAACCGATTCTCGGTTGGGGCTGTTGTTGTGTAGAGAAAGGTACTCTATAAAACTCACTTGCTCATAGGGAATCCGCTGCGAGATGCGCCCCCCTGTCTTTCTTTTCGTTGCGCCGAAAAGAAAGACAGCGCCGCGCCCGGTGGAAGAAAGAAAAGGGCGCCTTCAAAGACCAATACGTTTCTGCGCATCGCCGTCCGCGGAACAGGCTTCGCTTCGCTCGCGCCGCTGCCCGGCCGGCAAACCGACATCGGGCTGTCGGGGATGCCAGCCCCTACGGCAGAAATGTCGGTTTGTGCCTCGTAGGGGACGGCGTCCTCGACGTCCCGTTTTTTCGCCCGGCGAGCCGCGGGAAAGGGCGGGGTGCAACCTCGGTCAGAAGTACTACCGAGCGGCAGCGGTATGCGTGGTCAGCAGCCACGTTTATTAGCTTTAGCGGCGACCTAAGATCCACCCTTAGGCTCCCCCCCGTTCTGCGAGGGGTCAAGGGGACACGTCCCCTTGTCGCCTTTCTTTGGCATCAAAAACCGTTTCTTTCCGCGAACAGGAAAGAAATGGGTTTTGCAGTGAGCCGCTTACCATTTCTCCGACGCGATATAAGGTACACGTTTGGCTGCACATAGCAGCGCCCTCCATTCGGAGGGCGCCGAAACAGTATTCTGCAGGGATCACCACCCGAACACGAGATTGTGACCCTCCCGCAGCGCCAGATAGCCGGGGCCGTAGGCGCTGAGCTTGTTGTTCATATAGCCTTTGTCGTCGTAGAGGAAGAGCGCGCGCATCTGCCGGTAATAGTCCGAGAAGACGGCAGGGATGGCGGGGATGGCATCGTAGCGCCAGGGATAGCCGTAGGGCTGCTCGCCGTACCAGACGGTCAGACAGTCCGGATTCTTCTCGGCGAAACGCTCCTGCGCCTCCAGGGGCACCCGTGTCTGCATGGCGACCAGACGCTCCAGATCCAGGTCCTCAAGCGCCGAGACGTCGGAAACACTCGTGTTGGAGAGGTTCACGAAGCGGATCGAATCGTGGCCTTCCAGCGCGCTGATGTCCTCCAGCCAGCCGCAGAAGCAGCATTCGACCCAGACCAGGTTCCGGCTGTTTTCCAGCGGAGAGAGATCCCTGACGAGAGAGCCGGAGAGGATCAGGCACTCCAGCCGCGGCATGTACGCGAGAAAGCTGATGTCCGACATGTAGCTGTTGTGGCCGATGTCGAGATAGACCGCGTCCGTGCAGTAGCGCAGGGGCGCGCTGTTGTAGTCCTTCACGACGAAGGTGACGCGCAGGATCTCCTCGTCGGTCAGCATGTTGACGCCCGCGACAAACACGCGCCAGACCAGCTTGACCTCGGGGTAATCGTCCCGAATGGAGGCGAAGACCTCGTCATGCATGCCGAAGCGGTCCTCGTCCAGCTTGAAGTAGCGGCAGCGGGGGAGCAGATCCAGCGCCTCGCGGATCGCCGCCTCGTCGTCATCACACAGGACCACATGGTCGTATTCGACCCTCTCGTCCGACGAACACAGGGTCTGGCCGAAGAGCTCGAATTCATAGTGGACGCGCGCCTCGGGCAGCGCCTTCAGGATGCGCAGCACATCATCCTTGCTGAAGGGACAGCGCCCGCGGCGGTCCATCAGCTCGAGCTCGCGCAGCTGCGGCAGCAGCTGCAGCGCCTCGAGCGCAGGATCGAGCTGCGCGGGGCGGAGCCGGGAGAGGTTGACCGCGGCGGCGCCGCAGTCGTACCAGCTGCCGCCGACGCGCACGGAATACAACAGCTCGAGCTCCGGGGCGGCCGCTGCCAGCGCGGCGACGCCCGCCGTGTCGAGGGAACACATGCCGGTGGATTTCCTGAGCTCGATCCGCCGCAGATCGGGCAGCAGAGGGAGCTTTTCCAGTACGCCTGGCAGATCCTCCGCCCGCATGCCGGACAGGTCCAGCTCCTCAATATTTCCGGGGACGGTCTGCCCGGCGATCTCGACGCTGTAGAGGAGCAACGCCTCCTCGGCCATGGCGGCGCGCAGGGCGTCGAGCTGCCCGGCGGAGAGTCCGGTCCGCTCCAGCGTGAGCGTGCGGAGAGCGGGGAGCCGCGGCAGAGCCTGCAGCAGGGCGTCGTAATCGAAGCTGCCCGGCGTAAGACTCAGCTCCTCGGCGCCGCCTTCCACGCTCTGTCCGCCGATCTCGACGCTATAGCGCATGACCGCGTCCGGGACCATGGCGGCACGCAGAGCGTCGAGCTGCCCGGCGGAGAGCTCGGTCTGCTCCAAGCTGAGTTCTTTCAGCTCTGTAAGCTGCGGCAGGGCCTGCAGCAGCGCGTCGTAATCAAAGCTGCCCGCTTCGAGATCCAGAGCCTCCGCGTCCGCCGGGACTGTCAGCCCTTCACCCAGCGACAGCTCGGGAATGGGCGTCGGCGTCGGCTCGG
>CAMJQX010000105.1 GCA_946408145.1 uncultured Clostridia bacterium | reverse complement strand
GAGAAGCAGCGCGGCATCTCCATCACCTCCTCGGTCATGCAGTTTGAATATGAGGGCTACTGCATCAACATCCTCGATACCCCCGGCCACCAGGATTTCTCGGAGGACACATACCGGACACTGATGGCGGCGGACTCCGCCGTCATGGTCATCGACGCGGCCAAGGGCATCGAGCCGCAGACGCGCAAGCTCTTCAAGATCTGCGCCATGCGGCACATCCCGATCTTCACCTTTATCAACAAGCTCGACCGCGAGGCGCGCAGCCCCTACGAGCTGATGGAGGAGCTGGAGCGGGAGTTCGGCATCGGCACCTACCCGATGAACTGGCCCATCGGCTGCGGGCAGGATTTCAAGGGCGTGTATGACCGCGAGAAGCAGGCCATCCTCGCCTTCAACGAGTTTCATCGAGGCACGAGCCGCATCCGCGCGATCGAATGCACGATGGAGGAGACCGTGAAGCTGGACGAGCTGATCGGAGCGCGTCTGCGGCAGAATCTCGCGGACGATATCGAGCTGCTCGACGGCGCGGGCTTCGAATTCGATCTGGAAGAGGTGCGCCGCGGCCGCCTGAGCCCGGTTTTCTTCGGTTCCGCGCTCAACAACTTCGGCGTCGAGCCTTTTTTAGAGAGCTTTCTGAAGCTGACCATGCCGCCGCTGCCCCGCATTTCCGGGGATGACATTATCGACCCCTTTGACGAACGCTTTTCGGCTTTCGTCTTCAAGATCCAGGCCAACATGAACAAGGCCCACCGCGACCGCATCGCCTTCATGCGCATCTGCTCGGGGCGCTTCGAGCGCGACAGGGAGTATTTCCACGTGCAGGGCGGCAAGGCCCTGCGCCTGGCCCAGCCGCAGCAGCTCATGGCGCAGGAGCGCGCGATCATCGACGAGGCCTACGCCGGGGACATCATCGGCGTCTTCGACCCGGGCATCTTCTCCATCGGCGACACGATCTGCGAGAAGGGGATGAGCGCGCGCTTCGAGGGCATCCCCACCTTCGCGCCGGAGCACTTCGCCGCGGTCGAGCGTATCGACACGATGAAGCGCAAGCAGTTTGAGAAGGGCATCCTGCAGATCGCGCAGGAGGGCGCCATCCAGATCTTCCATGAGCCGCACACCGGCGTGGAGGAGGTCATCGTCGGCGTCGTCGGCGTGCTGCAGTTCGAGGTGCTGGAATACCGCTTAAAGACCGAGTACGGCGTGGATATCCGCCGCCGCGCCATGCCCTACGAGCTCGTTCGCTGGGTGGATAACGAGGGCATTGACATCCGCTCCCTCAACCTCACGAGCGACACCAAATGGGTGCAGGATTTCAGAGGCAACGACCTGCTGCTGTTCACCTCCCAGTGGTGCATCAACTGGGCGCTGCAGAAGAACGAAGGCCTGCAGCTGCGTGAGTTCAACAGAGACTGAGGAGAAGAATCATGGCTGAGAGCATCAAGATCGAGATTTTCCGGAAAAAACTCCCCGATGAGCTGACAAAAGCCCTGTCCTACGCGGACAGCCGCAGCGATATCGGCAGCGGCGCCGCGATGACCGCGGCCACCGCCTGCGCCTGGTTCCTGCGCGCGGCGGCGCTGACCGCCGGGGCGAAGGGCGGCGGCGAGCGCCTGGACTATATGCTCCGCAACGGCGAGATCCTGCGCGGCTATATGATCCATCTGATCGATGAGGACGTAAAATGCCGCGGCCCGCTGAGAAAGGCCCGCAAAGAGGGCGACGAACGCACGATCGAGGCCGCGATGCAGCCTGCCGCTGCCATCGCCAACGAGATCGTCAACATGATGCACCAGCTGCTCGAACTGCTGGACGAGCTGGCCGACACCTGCGCAGACGACGGGAAGCGCTTCATCGCCGCCTCGGCCGATCTGGCCATGGGCGCGATCCATGCCTGCCGGCGTTATGTGCTCGAGCTCGCATCTCACAGCAGCGACGATACCTATCAGTACATCGTCAGGCGTGAAAACGAGATCACGCTGGAAGCCTGCACGGCACGATACGACTCCATCCTGGCGAAAACCGGATACTGATCGGACAGGCGGCTGGATTCAGCCGCCTGCAGTATTGTGCTTCCGAAAGGCAAACAGTTGCATTTACTGCAATGCTGTAGTATAATATATTGCCAAGTTTGAATTCCAGTGGTCGGAGGATCGGTTTCATGATAAAAATCGCACCTTCCATTCTCGCCGCGGATTTTGCCCGTCTGGGCGAGGAGGTCGAGGAGATCCGCCGCGGCGGCGCGGATTACGTGCATGTCGACGTGATGGACGGCTGCTTTGTGCCCAACATCTCCGTGGGGATCCCGGTCGTCGCGTCCCTGCGCAGGGCGACCGATATGTTTCTGGATGTGCACCTGATGATCGACCGCCCCGTGCGCTATGTCGAGCGCTTCTGCAAAGCCGGCGCCGACCTTGTGAACCTCCACGCGGAGGCAGACTCCCTGGAGAACAATCTGGAAGCCCTGCGCATCATCCGCGCAAACGGCAAAAAGTGCGGCGTGACGCTCAAGCCAGGAACGCCCGCAGAGGACGTGCGTCCGTATCTGGAGCTGGTGGATCTGGTGCTGATCATGACGGTCGAGCCCGGCTTCGGCGGACAGAAGTTCATGGCCGACATGATGGATAAAGTTCGCGCCGTACGGGCGATGCTGGACATCGTCAGGCCCGGCTGCGACGTGGAGGTGGACGGCGGGGTCGATCCTCTGACCGCGCCGATCTGCAAAGCGGCCGGCGCAAACGTTCTGGTCGCGGGCAGCGCCGTCTTCGGAAAGACTGACCGCGCGGCCGCCATCGAAGCGATCCGAAATTCTTGAACGGAGTGGTAATATGGCTTTCTTTCCCGCCTCTCTGGAAAACCTGATCGACAAGTTTGCCTCTCTGCCCGGCATCGGCCGCAAGAGCGCGACTCGCCTTGCCTTTCATGTGTTGGCGCTTTCCGACGAAGAGGCCCTCTCCTTTGCCTCCGCCATCACGGACGCCAAGCGCAGCGTCCACCGCTGCCGCATCTGCCAGAATCTGACCGAGGGGGAGACCTGCGCCATCTGTCAGAGCGATCGGCGGGACAAGGGCACCATCTGCGTCGTGTCTGAGCCTCGTGATGTGCTGTCCATCGAGCGCGGCCACGAGTATAACGGGACATATCATGTGCTGCACGGTGTCCTCTCACCCATGCGCATGATCGGGCCCGACGATATCCGCATCAAGGAACTGCTGCAGAGGGTCGCGGCGGAAAACGTGGAGGAGGTCATCATGGCCACGAACCCCGACACGGAGGGGGAGGCCACGGCCATGTACATTTCCAAGCTGCTCAAGCCCTTCAACATTCGCGTCACCCGCCTTGCCTACGGCATCCCGATGGGATCCAACCTGGAATTTACGGACGAAGCGACCCTCAACCGCGCCATCGAGGGGCGCACCGAGATGTGATCGTTCCGCAGCGGAAGGATCGGCATTTCACACAACAGGCGAATATTCCGCGCGCATTGTGGTTATGTTTAATTATCGCCGCTCCGAACCGGCGCACTGTGCCTGTTACATAGTATTTATCACGAAATGGAGTAATCAATGATCTCAAAACTTAAAATCATCCCTCTTGGCGGTCTCGGTGAGATCGGCAAGAATATGACTGCCTTTGAGTACGGGAGCGACATCATCGTCGTAGACTGCGGCATGGGCTTCCCGGATGAAGATATGTACGGGGTGGACGTGGTTCTGCCCGACATCACTTATCTGCGCAACAATGCTGCCCGCATCCGCGGCCTGATCCTGACTCACGGTCATGAAGACCATATCGGCGCCGTTCCCTATGTGCTCCGGGAACTGGACATCCCCATCTACACAACGCCGCTGACGGCGGCGCTGGTGGAGCTGAAGCTGGAGGAGCACGATCTCCTGTATAATTCCCAGATCTTTACCAAGAAGGCGGGATCCATCTTCCGCCTCGGCAATTTCACCATCGAGTTCATCCATGTCAATCACTCGATCCCCGATTCTGTCGCGCTGGCGATCACGACCCCGCTCGGCACGGTCATCCACACCGGCGACTTCAAGATCGACGTGACGCCGATCTCCGGCGGCATGATGGATCTGGTGCGTCTGGGCGAGCTCGGCAATCAGGGCGTCCTGGCCCTGCTCAGCGACTCCACGAACGTGGAGCGCCCCGGTCACTCCGAATCGGAGCGCAAGGTCGGCGTGGGCTTTGATCAGCTCTTCCTCGGCTGCGACAAGCGCATCATCATCACGACCTTCGCCTCCAATGTCCACCGCCTGCAGCAGATCATCGACGTCGCGGTCAAGTACGGGCGCAAGGTGGCCGTCACTGGCCGCAGCATGGAGAACGTGCTGCGCGTGTCCATGGTCCTTGGCTACATGAACATCCCCGAGGGCGTACTGACGGATCTGGACCATATCAACAAGCTCCCTCGCAACAAGGTCGTCATCCTCTCCACCGGCAGCCAGGGCGAGGCCATGTCCGCCCTCTACCGTATGGCTTTTTCCGAGCACAAGCAGATCCAGGTAGGCCCCGAAGACCGCATCATCATCTCCGCCTCCGCGATCCCCGGCAACGAAAATATGATCAGCCGCGTGATCGACGAGCTTTTCCACAAGGGCGCCGAGGTCATCTATCAGCGCAATACCGCGCTGCACGTCTCCGGGCACGCCTGCCAGGAGGAGCAGAAGATGCTGCTGGCGCTGGTCAAGCCCAAGTATTTCATCCCTGTCCACGGCGAGTACCGCATGCTCATGAAGCATGCTGAGATCGGCCGCATGATGGGTGTTCAGCCGAAGAACATCGTCATCCCCGAAAACGGACGCGTCATCGAAATCACGAAGAAGAGCATCACAGCGGGGGATTCCGTACCCTCCGGCGCCGTTCTGGTGGACGGCGGCATGGGCGAGGTCGGCAGCGTGGTCATGCGCGACAGGCACAAGCTCGCCGAGGACGGCATGGTGGTCGTCGTGCTGCCGTACTCGTCCTACGATCACAAGCTTATCGGAACGCCCGAGATCGTGACCCGCGGCTTTATCTATGTCAAGGAGGCCGAGGAGCTGATGGAGGAGCTCAAGCGCGTGACGATGGAGAGCGTTGAGGCCTGCGAGGCGCAGCATATCAGCGACTGGACGGCCATCAAGACCAAGATCAAGAGCAACCTTTCCGGTTTCCTCTTCAAGACTACCCACCGCAGTCCGATGATCCTGCCCGTCATTACGGAGATATAAAAGATGAACATCCAGATTTTCGGCAAATCCAAGTGCTTCGACACCAAAAAGGCCGAGCGCTGGTTTAAGGAGCGCCGGATCAAATATCAGTACATCGATATCGTCAAGTACGGCATGAGCAGGGGAGAGCTGCAGAGCGTGAAGAACGCCGTCGGGCTCGACAATCTGGCCGACCCGAAGGATCAGGACTACGCCCTGTTCCAGTATCTCGCCGGCAGCGACGCAAAGCTCGAAAAGCTCTTCGAGGTGCCGGAGATGATTCGAACGCCCGTCGTGCGAAACGGGAAAAAGGCCACGGTGGGCTATTGCCCGGAGATCTGGAAGGACTGGGAATAAAACAGAACGGGGCGCTTATCAGCGCCCCGTTTCTATCTGTATGAACGACCAAAAAAACAGCCCCGCTCGTTTGAGCGGGGCTGAGGTCTTATGGGGACTAGATGCGCATGCAGACGTCCCAGGCACGCCAGATGACGGTGCGCAGGTTGCCGATGGCAACACAGTCGCCGACACGGTGGACATGGGGGGCCTTCTCGCCGACGGGGGCGGGAACGAAGCCGATGCCGTTGATGACGGCGTCGCACTCCTGCTTGAAGCTTCCGTCGGGCGTCTTGATCATGCAGTAGCCGTCGCCGATCTCGGTGATGGTGCTGTGCAGATAGACGGG
>CAMJQX010000104.1 GCA_946408145.1 uncultured Clostridia bacterium | reverse complement strand
GAGCGCGGCTTCCAGAACGAGCCCCAGCGCTGCAAGCCCTGCCGTGACGCCCGCAAGAACGCTACCCGCGGTCCCCGCGAGTTCTTCACCGCTGTCTGCGCGAATTGCGGCGGCGAGGCGAAGGTGCCCTTCGAGCCCAAGTCCGATCGTCCCGTCTACTGCAGCGAGTGCTTCGCTAAGATGAGAGAGCAGGCCTGAGCAGCCTGAAGGAAAGTGGGGTACGTGAGTACCCCGCTTTTCGTTTATTTGGAGGTATCCGCATGGACATTACAAGAGAGACCCTGATTTCCGATATCGTGGAGAACTGCCCGGAGGCGATGCCGGCCTTTCAGGCGATCGGCATGCACTGCATGGGCTGCGCCATGGCGAGCGGCGAAACGCTTGAGCAGGCCTGCGCCGCGCACGGCGTGGATCCCGACGAATTCCTGGAAGCGCTCAGGGACTATCTGGAAAACTGCTGAGAATAAAAGCCGGAGTTTCTCCGGCTTTTGTTCGTGTTGCTTGAGGAGAACATGAGAAAGCGACTGGAATGTATCGCGGCCAAGATCCCGGACGGGATCGGCGTGATCGACGTTGGGACGGATCACGCCTACCTGCCCGTCGCGCTTGCTCGGCGCGGCTATTGCGGCAATCTGCTCGCCTCCGATATCGGTGAAGGCCCGCTCGCCGTGGCGCGTCGGCATGCCGAGGATGCGTCTGTGGCCGATCGGATCCGTTTTTTCTGCTGCGACGGGCTTGAGCTCTGCCCGCCGGAGGATGTTGACTGTATCGTCATTGCCGGCATGGGAGGGGACACGATCTGCGGCATTCTCGACCGCGGGGAGTTCTGCATGGATCCGCGTTATCTGCTGATCCTGCAGCCGATGACCCGCGCCGAGGTCCTGCGCTACTGGCTCATTTATAATGAGTTTGCCATCGTCGAGGAAGATCTCGTGGAAGACGGCGGCGTTCTTTACCCCGTTTTGTGCGCGCGATTCGGTGGGGATACAAGGCTCAGCGACGCCGAGCTTTTTACGGGAAGCTTCGCCATGCTGAAGGATCACCCGCTGTTCCCGCGCTTTTGGGAGATCCAGCACCGGCGCCTTCGGAAGACGTTCGAAGCCCTGAAGTCTTCCGGCGCGGGAGACGAAGACGGAAGACTTGTGCTCAGTGCTCAGATCTGCAGAGAATTGGAGGAGATGATGCCCCGTGACAACAGTAAATGATATCTATTCCGTGCTCTGCCGGATCGCGCCGCCGGAACTGCAGCTGGGCTTTGACAACGCCGGTTTCCTTGTCGGGCACGGCGACGCGGAGCTTAAGACCGTGCTGCTCTCGCTCGACATCACCGGAGAAGTGATCGAAGAAGCCATAGAGACCGGCGCGCAGCTTATCGTCTCGCACCATCCGGTCATCTTTCGTCCGCTGCGCAGCGTCACGGCGGAAGGGGAGGGAGCTCTCGTTCTGCGCCTGATCGAGAACAGCATTGCCGCGATCTGCATGCACACGAATCTGGACATAGCGGACGGCGGTGTGAACGACGTGCTTTTGGAAAAGCTCGGCGCGGTCAGTGAGGGCGTTCTGGACGATGATGGCTGCGGCCGCTTCGGCATTCTCAAAGAGCCGATGAGCATGCCCGCGTTTTTGAGCTTCTGCAGGGACAGGCTGCATGTGAACGCGCTGCGCTATGTAGACGCCGGGAAGCCGGTCCGCCGCCTGGCAGTGATGGGCGGCGCGGGCGGCGACGCCATGCGCGACGCTCTTGCCAGAGGCTGTGATACCTATGTGACGGCCGATGTGAAATACCATCAATTCCTCGACGCGGCCGAGCTCGGTCTGAATCTCATCGACGCAGACCACTTCTGCACCGAGAATCCCGTCATGCCGGTACTGGCCGAGAAGCTTCGGGCGGCGTTTCCGGAGTTGACGATCCTGCTGTCGCAGCGCCATCGTCAGATCATCTCGGCTTTCTGAACGGCCTGTCATATTTGTCCTCCGCTTCCCATAGACTCGTACAAACGAAGAAATGGGAGAGCGGAGGCTTTTTTATGACCGAACACAACATTTATCACGACATCGCCGTGCGCACGGACGGCGCCTTTCTCATCGGCGTCGTCGGCCCGGTGCGGACGGGAAAATCGACCTTCATCAAGCGCTTCATGGAGACCATGGTTATCCCGCGCATCGACAACACCTATATGCGCGAGCGCGCAAGAGACGAACTGCCGCAGAGCGGATCGGGCAGGACCATCATGACGGCCGAGCCCAAGTTCGTGCCGGAGAACGCGGTTTCGATCCGATTGGACGATACCGGCGAGGTCTCCGTACGCCTCGTGGACTGCGTGGGCTATATGGTGGACGGTGCGGCCGGGCAGTTCGAGGACGGCGCGGAGCGCATGGTCACTACGCCGTGGTTCGATCATGAGATCAGCATCACGGAGGCCGCGGAAAAAGGGACCTACAAGGTCATCACCGAGCACTCGACCGTCGGCATCGTGGTCACGACGGACGGCAGCGTCTGCGATATCCCGCGCGAGAGCTATGTGGATGCGGAGGCGCGCGTGATCCGCGAGCTGCAGGAGATCGGCAAGCCCTTTGTCGTCCTGCTGAACTCCGCGGATCCCAATGCGGCCGAGACGCGGTCGCTTGCGCAGCAGATCGCCGAACAGTATCAGGTCTGCTGTCTGCCGGTCAACTGCCTGACGCTCTCAGAGCGGGATATCGCCGGCGTCATCCGCTCCGTGCTGCTGGAATTCCCGCTCAAATCCCTCGGCGTGTATCTGCCGGAATGGCTTGAGGTGCTGGACAATGAAACACCGCTGAAAGCGGGGATCCTGCAGACGATCCGTGAGAACAGCGAAAGCCTCAGAAAGATCAGCGATACGCAGTTGCTGCTTGAAAAGCTATCGGCCATGGAGCAGATCAGCGAAGCGGCGGTCGCAGATTCCGACCTGGGCGTCGGCGCGGTCAACCTGCGGCTCCGCCTGCCGCGCAGCCTGTACTACCAGACGATCAGCGATCAGACGGGCTGGGACATCCGGGGAGACGGCGACCTGATCGCGACGCTTGCCGATATGAGCGTCATCAAGGCAGACTATGACCGCGTGCGGCAGGCGCTGCAGGACGTGCGGGAAACCGGCTACGGCGTGGTCATGCCGGACTCGGAACAGATGCAGCTCGAGGAGCCGCAGATCGTCAGGCAGGGCGGGAAATACAGCGTGAAGCTTAAGGCCAGCGCGCCCGCGATCCACATGCTCATGACGAATGTGGAGACCGAGGTGACGCCCGCCATAGGCGGCGAGACCGCCTCCGAGGATATCATCAACTTCCTCCTCGAAGGCTTTGACGGGGACGTCAACCGGATCTGGCAGTCCAACATCTTCGGCAAGCCGCTCAATATCATCGCTGAAGAGGGGCTGGCAGCAAAGATCCAGTCTCTGCCGGAGGACGCGAGAGGCAAGCTGCAGGAGGCGCTGCAGCGTATCCTCAACGAAGGAAACGGCGGTCTGATATGCATACTGCTCTGAGGCTGAACGTTGACTTGCGGGTACAAAGTTTGTATAATCTAAAAAGGCGGGTGAGACGGGATTGTTCTATGTGATCCGTCTGCGCAGGCTCGGCGGGTGGGCCGCGGCGCTGTGTTTTCTGCTGGCGGGCTTCATCCTGCTGCGCTCCTTGTCGGCCATACGGGCCTTGCAGGCTGCCGGGCAGAACGATCAGAGGCCTGTGCTGGTGATCGACCCAGGACACGGCGGCTTTGACGGCGGCGCTGTTGCCGTCAACGGCGTGCGCGAGAGCGATATCAACCTGGCCATCGGCTGCAAGCTTGAGCTGCTGGCGTCTTTCTTCGGACAGCGCAGCGTCATGACGCGCAGCGACGACAGCACGCGGACAGATCTTGTCTCCTACAGCGAGCATGAGGATCTGGTCCATCGCGCACAGATCGTCAATCAGCTGCCGAACGCCGTGCTTGTCAGCATCCACCAGAATTTCTACCCGACGACGCAGCCCTTCGGCGCGCAGGTACTGTATGCCGGAGATGCGCAGAGCACGCTGCTCGGCCGCATCACGCAGAGCAATCTGGTCAACGCGCTGCAGCCGGAGAACCGGAGGCTTGCCGAGCCCGCGTCGCCGGGCCTGTATCTGACGGCTAACGTCAACTGCCCGGCCATTCTGGTGGAGTGCGGCTTTTTATCGAATTACAGCGAGATGGAGAAGCTGATGGACAACGGCTACCAGACCTCGATCGCGGCCGTCCTTCTGGCATCTTACCTGCAGTTTTTGCCTCAGATGAACAGATTATAACAGGAGAGAGTCATGGCAAAACAAAAGACAGTCTACTGCTGCACGGAATGCGGCAACGAGACGCCGAACTGGGCCGGAAAGTGCCCTGCCTGCGGCGCGTGGAATACCCTTACGGAAGTGAAGCTCGAGCCGCGTGCCGGAAAGCGGCCCGCAGCTTCGCGCGGCTTTGCCGCGCAGCAGCCCCGCAAGATCTCCGAGCTTGACACCGGCGAGGAGCTGCGCTTTTCCACGGGCATCTCCGAATTTGACCGCGTGCTGGGCGGCGGTGCCGTGGAGGGCTCGCTGATCCTCGTGGGCGGCGCCCCAGGCATCGGCAAATCCACGCTGCTGCTGCAGATGTGCGGTCTGACTGCGCCGGAGCGCAGGATCCTCTACGTGACCGGCGAGGAGAGCGAACGTCAGCTCAAGCTGCGCGCAAACCGCCTCGGTGTTGATCAGGCGGAGGTCTATGTGCTCTCCGAGACGGATCTGGACAATATCCTTGCCTGCATCGACGAGCTCAAGCCCGAGCTTGTGATCATCGACTCGATCCAGACGGTCTCCGACGGGGAAGTGCTCTCTGCGCCGGGCAGTATCAGTCAGGTGCGCGAGTGCACGATGCGCATCATGCGCGCCGCAAAGGAGAAGGGCCTCACGGTCTTTGTCGTCGGCCATATCAACAAGGAGGGGAGCATCGCAGGGCCCAAGGTGCTCGAGCACATGGTGGACTGCGTGCTCTATTTCGAGGGTGAGCGCAATACCAGCTTCCGCATCCTGCGCGCGGCGAAGAACCGCTTCGGCTCGACGAATGAGATCGGCGTCTTTGAGATGACCGAAGCGGGCCTTGCCTGCGTCGAGAATCCCTCGGAGATGCTGCTGGCCGGGCGGCCGGAGAACAGCCCCGGCACCTGCGTGACCTGCGTGGTGGAGGGCACCCGCCCGTTGCTGGCCGAGATCCAGGCGCTTATCACGCCTGCCGGCTACAACGCGGCCCGCCGCTCAAACGGCATCGACTACAACCGCAGCGCCATGCTGCTGGCCGTGCTGGAAAAGAGGGGAGGCATGCCGGTCGGAAACTGCGACTCCTATATCAACGTGATCGGCGGCCTTACGCTGGAGGAGCCTGCCGCGGATCTGGCGACCGTGCTTGCGATCGCGTCAAGCTATCTGGATCGCCCGCTTGGCGCGGATCTCGCGGCCATCGGGGAAGTGGGCCTGTCGGGTGAGATCAGAAGCGTGACGGTGTTGAACCAGCGCCTCTCCGAGATCGCGCGGCTCGGCTTTCGCCGCTGTGTGATCCCGTCCCATGTGAGGGATGAGATCCGCTGCCCGGACGGACTGCGTCTGATCCCGGTCAAAAATGTGGCCGAAGCGGTCGGTGCTGTGCTCGGTAAAAAGCAGTAAAACAGCATAAAATTATGAATAGACCGGTGATTTTGCGTCACCGGTCTATGTTTGCGATCCAAGAGTTACATTTTCAAATCACCCGGTTACAGCGATATTCACCAATATTCAGCTGATATTCATTAAATGATAATAGAGACGGCGCCCTGGCAGGCGCCGTCTCACTGTTCGGTTTGAGTAAACTTATTCCTCTATCTCTGATTTGTGCTTTCGGCCGATGGGGTTGGCCATGGCCGCCTCATGCAGGGCGGCGTTGTCGAGGTGTGTATAGATCTGCGTGGTATTCAGGTTGCTGTGCCCGAGCACTTCCTGCAGCGCGCG
>CAMJQX010000103.1 GCA_946408145.1 uncultured Clostridia bacterium | reverse complement strand
GAGACGCCGCTGATCGTGGCGGCGGTGGAGTGCAATCACGACCCGGACAACGGCCGCCTGTCGGAATACGCGCCCTACTCCTTCACCGCCCGCGGCTTCGGGTCGATCGAGGGGCGCGGCCCCTTGACGATGGACTGGCTGATCCGCAGCTTCAAGCCGGAGATCGACCGCCTGTACCCGACGCTGCCCGATCGCGGGCACACCTTCATCGCCGGCAGCTCCATGGGCGGGTTGATGAGCCTCTACGCGGTGAGCCGTTTCCCTGAGGTCTTCTCCCGCGCGGCGGCCCTGTCTCCTTCGCTGGACTTCGGGCCGAAAAAGCTGGAGGCCCTGCTGCGCGCGGCGGACTTCGGAGTGGACACCGTCGTCTATATGGACATGGGCGAGGAGGAGCTCGGCTGGCGCAGCACGGCGCGGAACTTCCGGCGCTTCGCCAGCCTGCTGCTCGAGCGGGGCGTCCGCCTGACGGCGCGCATCGTCCCCGGCGGGCGGCACTGCGAGGCGAGCTGGGAGAAGCAGATCCCCTTCTTCCTGCCCACGCTTCTCTACGATCTGGAGGAATGAACCATGGATATGTATTACGATAAATGGTACAGCCCGGCGCTCGGCCGGGTGATGGAGCTCAAGGTCTACGGCCGCGGCGGCAAGCCGGTGCTGTTTATCCCCTGCCAGAACGGCCGTTTCTTCGATTTTGAGAACTTCGGCATGATCGACGCCTGGGCCCCCTTCCTCGACTCGGGGCAGGCCACGGTCTTCTCCGTGGACACGATAGACGGGGAGACCTGGTCGGACACGGGCGGCGACCCCTACTGGCGCATCCGCCGCCACGAGGCGTGGATCCGCTATCTGACGGACGAGGTCGTGCCCTATATCCGCAGCTTCTGCCGCGGCTACGGCTGGCAGGTCGATCCGGGGGTGACGGCCTTCGGCTGCTCCCTCGGCGCCATGCACGCCGCGAACCTCTATTTCCGTTTCCCGGAGCTCTTCGACCAGCTGCTGTCGCTCAGCGGTCTGTACGAGGCGAGCTACGGTTTCGGCGATTACATGGACGACGTCGTCTATCTCAACTCCCCGGTAAATTACCTCTCCAACATGCCCTACGACCACCCCTATCTCGCGCTCTACCGCCGGCACCGCGCCATCATCTGCGTCGGGCAGGGCCCCTGGGAGCTGACAGACTACACCCGCACGCTGCACCGCATCCTCGTCGAAAAGGGCATCCCCGCCTGGGTCGACTACTGGGGCAGCGACGTGTCGCACGACTGGCCGTGGTGGTTCAAGCAGGTGGGCTACTTCGTGCCGGAACTATTGAAATAGAAAGAAGGGCTCTCTATGAAAAACGTGATCTTCATCTCCCCCAATTTCCCGGTGAATTACTGGCAGTTCTGCCATGAGCTGCGCTGCGACGGGGTCAACGTCCTCGGCATCGGCGACCAGCCCTATCACGAGCTGAGCTTTGAGCTCAAGAGCAGCCTGACCGAGTATTACTGGGTCTCCTCGCTCGAGGACTACGACCAGGTCTACCGCGCCGTGGCCTTCTTCATCTTCAAATACGGCCGGATCGACTTTCTGGAATCCAACAACGAGTACTGGCTGGAGCAGGACGCCCACCTGCGCAGCGATTTCAACATCCCCGGCGGCTTTCGCGTGGAGGACGTGCCGCGGATCAAGTACAAGTCCGGCATGAAGGAGTACTACCGCCGCGCCGGGATCCCCACCGCGCGCTTCCACATGGTCGGCGACGAGGCGGGCTGCCGCGCCTTTATCGACGAGGTGGGCTGGCCGGTCATCGTCAAGCCGGACAACGGCGTCGGCGCCGTGGCCACCTACAAGCTGGACAACGAAGAGGATCTCGCCGCCTTTTTGGCCGAGCGCGACGGCCGCTTCCCCTATATCATGGAGGAATTCATCGACGGGCAGATCAACTCCTACGACGCCATCCTCGACTCGAACGGCGATCCCCTGTTTGAGACCGGCAACATCACGGGCATCGCGATCATGGACATCGTCAACAATCACGACAACTCCCTCTACCACATCCTCAAGGAGCTGCCGGAGGACACCCGCGCCTTCGGCCGTGCCGCGGCGAAGAGCTTCGGCGTGACGAGCCGCTTCGTGCATTTCGAGTTCTTCCGCCTCAAGCGCGACCAGCATATCGGCAAGAAGGGCCAGCTCGTCGCGCTGGAGGTCAACATGCGCCCCAGCGGCGGCTATACGCCGGACATGATCAACTTCGCCCACAGCACCAACGTATACAAAATCTGGGCGGACATGGTGGCCTTCGACCACTCGGAGATGCCCGTGGGCGAGCACCGCTTCTGCGCCTGCGTCGGCCGCCGCGACGGCAAGCACTTCCGCTACAGCCATGAGGAGCTGGCCGCCCGCTACGCGGAGAACATGCGCATGATGGAGCGCCTGCCGGAGGCGCTGGCCGAGGCGATGGGCGATCAGCTGTTCCTGGCCGTGTTCGACACGCAGGAAGAGCTCGACGCTTTTTACCGCGACGCCGTCGAGTGCGTGTGATCCGGAAAAACAAAAGTAATACGGAAAGCGGCGCCCGCTCGTCGGTGAATACCGGCGAGCGGGCGTTTTTTGTTCTATTAAGGGGGAAAGCCGGTCGAAAAGCGAAAGAGAGGTCCGCCGCACCATGCACATCCGTGATGGGTCTAAGGCGTGCGCAATAAAGAAATGGGGAGGGCAGTTTCTTCTTCCGGTTTCACATCGAAATCGAACCGATCCCCATAAAAAACGAAGACCTCCTTTCCTGCGTACTTTTGATAGATCCCATAAATCGTTTTGAATTCTTCGATCGTGATCGCGTGATTTCCAATTGGCTCTGCAAGGCATATACCGGGCATTCCGTAAGCAAATTGTCTGCGGGTGATGTTGACATGGGCCCACCAACAGCCATAGTTTCCATGGTAACCGCCAAAGGTGAAGCCCTCTTCGCGCAGCCATTCAAAAAATGGTGCGTCGCACTTTTCCAAAGACTTGTCACAGACCAGAAAGGCTTCCGTCCTGCCCCCTCCGATGCGCAAAGATTTTTCTTCCATGTTCAGTCTCTCCTTTTTGATATTCCATAAAGAAAAGACCCATCGTCAGATGGGCCTTTCAGCGTCGTATTTGACCCATAGTTCAAGCCTTGGCACCTTGCCGCTATGCGGTAGGTTGTCGTGCGGTCATCGAGCTTGTCTCTCGCGCACTCTTTATGGTGGCAATATCATATCACACCGACAAAAAGAAAACAATGATTTTACTCTCAAAAGCTTGGCTGGCATAATGAGCATATAGTGCCTATAGCTGTTCACAGGAAAGAACGATATTTTAAACGTAATAATTTACTCATTAAGTTGATTTTTTAAAGTTAACAAGTAAAATATTGCTTTTTAATTCTTCTTCGCTTATACTATGAGCAGCGGAGGTGATCTCTTATGAAAATTACCTTTCACTCCTCAACCGGTGAAGTGCTTTCTGAATTGGGAAGCCGGATCAAAGCGGCCCGTATCGCCATGCCTGCGACGCAGAAGGAAATGGCGGCCATGACCAATCTGTCCCAGAAAACGATCAGCAATCTGGAAACCGGAAAGGACGTCTCCTTTTCCACGGTCGTCGAGGTGCTGCGCGCCCTGGGACAGCTGCAGAGTCTGGAGCTGATGATCCCGGAGCAGGGCCTGAGTCCCAGCCAGATCGCGGCGCTGGGGAAGCCGCGGGAGCGCGCCAGCAGCAAAGCAAAAGAGAAGCCGGAGGCGCAGTCCGGCTGGAAATGGGGGGATGAGCAATGACCGCTGCGGAGGTCAGGCTGTGGGGGACAAAGATCGGCACGGTTGCCTTTGACGATGAAAACGGGCTCGGCAGCTTTGAATACGATCCGGGATTTCTCATGTCCGGGATCGAGGTCGCGCCGATCGCCATGCCGCTGTCCCGACGAATTTATTCCTTTCCGGAGCTGGCGCGCCGAAGCTTCCACGGGCTGCCGGGTTTGCTGGCGGACAGCCTGCCGGACAAATTCGGCAACGCGGTCATCAACGCCTGGCTGCAGAGCCAGGGCCGGAGTCCAGAGTCATTCAACCCGGTCGAGCGGCTTTGCTACACCGGCAACCGCGGCATGGGTGCGCTGGAATATGTACCGGCCCGTGGTCCCAGCGCTTCGGAGTCGGAGAGTATTGAGATCGAAAAGTTGGTGCAGCTTGCATCAGCGATCCTCCGGTCCCGCGAAGGCATGCACGTTGTCATCGGAGAGAACGCCATGCAGGAGATCATCAGGGTCGGCTCCTCTGCGGGCGGTGCGCGCGCGAAAGCGGTCATCGCCTGGAACGAGCAGACAGGAGATATTCGCTCCGGCCAGATCGAAGCGGGAAAAGGTTACGGCTACTGGCTGATCAAGTTCGACGGTGTCAGCAAAAACGGCGATAAAGAAGGCGATGACGCCCCACAGCATACCCGGATCGAATATGCCTATCACCTGATGGCGAAGGACGCCGGGATCCGGATGAATGAATGTCGGCTGTATGGGGAAAAGGGGCGTTATCATTTTATGACCCGGCGCTTTGACCGCGATCCGGCGACCGGCGGCAAGTTCCATATGCAGTCCTTGGGCGCGATGGCGCACTTTGACTTCAACCTGCCGGGCGCGTACAGCTATGAGCAGGCCGCGCAGGTCATGCGGCAGCTCCGGATCACCAACACGGAGATCAGCCAGTTCTATCGGCGCATGGTATTCAACGTGCTCGCCAGGAATCAGGACGACCACGTGAAGAATATCTCTTTCCTCATGGATCGCGCCGGACGCTGGAGCCTGGCTCCGGCTTACGACGTGACATACGCCTACAACCCGGACGGCATGTGGACGGGCACGCACCAGATGAGCGTCAACGGCAAACGGGACGCGATCACGCGGCAGGATCTGCTGGCGTCGGCAAAGACCATGGGCGTAAAGAAGGCCTCGGCAGAAGAGGCGATCAACGCCGTTCAGTCCAGCCTGGCCAAATGGGACCGCTTCGCCGAGGCGGCAAAGCTGCGGGAATCGGTCGTAGAAAGAATCGAAAAGCAGTTCGTGATTGTTTGAGCGGGAAGCGATCTATGAAGGAGCCATAAGGATCGAGAATTCTTTTCTTTTGCTGGTTGCAAGAGTTCCAGGGGTACTGATCAAATGGTCAGTACTCCTGTTTTTGTGCTACTCTGTTCCTGTGCATCAGCACAAAAACAAAAAAGAAAGGAAACAAGAATCATGAAACAGAGATTGAAAAGAGAACAATTCACCATCCAGATCCATCCGCCGGTTGCCAGAAATGCCCTGCAGTGCATCAACATCAATGAAAATGGAGATTTCAATCTGAACGGGAAGCTTGCTCAGACAATCAAAGGACAAGCTTTTCTCCTTGCCTTTACCGAGGACGCGAAATCGCTTGCCTTGATCCCATCGGAGAAAGACACGGACACGATTCGATTTCCGAAAAGCGGTCGAAAGCGGATCCCGGATGTCACGGAGCTGCTTTACAAAAAGAAGATTCCTCTTCCTGTGCAGTATGAGGTTTGGTTCAATCAGGAAGAAAACTTTTGGCAGGGAGATTTAGCCGAAAACCCTACAAAAGATCAGCCGCAAGGTCAACAGAAACCGAGCCCGAAATCAAAGAGGAATTGATCAGCCTCCCCAAAGCCGTTCGGGAGGCGATTACCCCCTTTCTCAGACCCGGGATCAGCTTGGATGATCTTCATGAGATGGAGCTTATCTGTCTCGAAGAGATGCAGAAGCCAAAGAAAAAGGCTTTGTCCTTCGCCCAAGAAAGGATTCGGAGCCATTTCCGGGAAGAGGCAAACAAGCAGCGAATCCTTTACAATCCGTCCCGCAACATTTCGTTGAATCAGTGCGTCGGGGAAAGCAAAACTCCGGTATCAGAATGGCTGAATACGACGGGATGGCGAGAATGGGACGATAATTGACAAAAGTGCAGATGCCCATTTTCAAATCGTAAAAAGGTTCGCCGGAAGCAGTTTTTCTGTTTCCGGCGAATTCTGTAATATTGTCACTTCTTTGTACCGCTGCTCTTCGCTTATGACTGTACCGGGGTTTGGCGTTGATCAATGCTG
>CAMJQX010000102.1 GCA_946408145.1 uncultured Clostridia bacterium | reverse complement strand
GATCGGCATCTGCACCGCGAGCTCCTCCGGCATAGGCTTGCGCTGCGCCTTGTAGCCTTCGTAGGCTTTATGCCGGAAGGTCGGCGCCTTCAGGTCGAAGCTGACGCAGAGCGCGTCGGGCTTCTGCTCGTCCAGCAGGCGCTGCAGGATCGCGAGAAAACCGTAGACGGCGTTGGTGGGCGTGCCGTCCGGCGCGTTGAGCTGCCGCACGCCGAAAAAGGCGCGGTTGACGATGCTGTTGCCGTCAAGGATCATCAGTTTCATGCTCTTCCTCACTTTTCTCCGCGCAGGCGGATGATCTCGTCACGCAGCTGCGCTGCGATCTCGTATTCCAGCATCTGCGCCGCCTTGCGCATCTTGCTCTCCAGCTGCTCGATCAGTTCTCTCTTTTCCCGCTCGGTCATGCGGACGCCGTTTGCCTTCGTCGCCGTTCCCGCGTCCGTCGAGATCTCGATCAGATCGCGCACGCTCTTGACGATGGTCTTCGGCACGATGCCGTTTGCGTCGTTGAAGGCCTTCTGCTTTGCACGGCGGCGCTCTGTCTCATTGATGCAGGCGCGCATGGAGGGCGTGATCGTGTCGGCGTACATGATGACCATGGCCTCGGCGTTGCGCGCGGCGCGGCCCACGGTCTGAATAAGGCTCGTCTCGCTGCGCAGGAAGCCCTCCTTGTCCGCGTCGAGGATCGCCACAAGTCCGACCTCCGGAATGTCCAGGCCCTCGCGCAGGAGGTTGATGCCGACCAGGACGTCGAATTCGCCGAGGCGCAGATCGCGTATGATCTCCATGCGTTCGATCGTGCCGATATCGTGGTGCATATAACGGCAGCGGATGCCGACGTTTTCGAGATACGCCGAGAGATCCTCGGCCATCTTCTTGGTCAGGGTCGTCACGAGCACGCGCTGGTTTTTCTCGATCTTCGCGTTGATCTCCCCGATCAGATCGTCGATCTGTCCCTCTACAGGGCGGACGAAGATCTCCGGATCCAGAAGGCCGGTGGGGCGGATGATCTGCTCCACGATCTGGCCGGCGCGCTCCCGCTCATATTCGCCGGGTGTCGCGGAGACATAGACGCGCTGGTGGATGCGCTGCGTAAACTCGTCGAATTTCAGGGGGCGGTTATCAAAGGCGGAGGGCAGGCGGAAGCCGTACTCCACGAGCGACTCCTTCCGCGCGCGGTCGCCGCGGTACATGGCGCGCACCTGCGGCAGCGTCACATGGCTCTCATCCACGAAGAGCAGAAAATCCTTCGGGAAATAGTCGAGCAGGGTCATCGGCGGGCTGCCCGGCGCGCGGTTCGAGATCACGCGCGAATAGTTCTCGATGCCGCTGCAGTAGCCCAGCTCCTGCATCATCTCAATGTCATATTCCGTACGCTGACGGATGCGCTGCGCCTCAATCAGCTTGTTGTTCTCCTCAAAGTACCGCACGCGCTCGTCGCACTCGGTACGGATGCGCTCGATCGCGGCGGCGAGCTTTTCCTTTGTGGTCACGTAATGGCTCGCGGGATAGATGGCCGCGTGGTTGAGGATGCGGGTCGGCGTGCCGGTGACGACGTTGATCTCGCTGATGCGGTCGACCTCATCCCCGAAAAACTCGACTCGGATGGCCCGGTCGTTGGCATAGGCCGGGAAGATCTCCACCGTGTCGCCGCGGACGCGGAACATGTTGCGCTCGAAGGCGATGTCGTTTCTCTCGTAGCGGATCTCAATGAGCTTGCGCAGCAGCTCGTCAAAGCTGCGTGTCTGCCCCGGACGCAGGGAGATGACCATATTGGCGTAGTCGATCGGGTCTCCAAGACCGTAGATGCAGGAGACCGACGACACCACGATCACGTCCCGCCGTTCGAAGAGGCTCGAGGTCGCGCTGTGGCGCAGGCGCTCGATCTCGTCGTTGATGGAGCAGTCCTTTTCGATGAAGGTGTCGGTGTGCGGGATATAGGCCTCCGGCTGGTAATAATCGTAATAACTTACGAAGTATTCCACTGCGTTTTCCGGGAAAAATTCCTTAAACTCGCTGCACAGCTGCGCCGCCAGCGTCTTGTTGTGCGCGAGCACCAGCGTGGGGCGGTTGAGCCGCGCGATGACGTTTGCCATAGTAAAGGTCTTGCCCGAGCCGGTCACGCCGAGCAGCACCTGCTCGTCGAGACCGTTCTCGATCCCGCGGACCAGATCGTCTATGGCCTCCGGCTGATCCCCGGTGGGTCTGAAGTCGGATACGAGTTTGAAAGCGTCCATAAATACTCCCGATTTGATAAATCATTTTATTATATCATCCCAAAACGCAAATCACAAGATATCCGTTAAGCTATCCAGTTTTTTTCCCGTCAGGACGCGTTTTCTTTGATCATTTCGTCGAAAAAAACAATTGCAGTTTGATATAATTGATGATAAAATTGCTAATAAGTAAACAAAGTCAGCTTAGCACTAAACACCATGACTCTGCGCATGTTTACCACTACAACAAGAGGAGGACAGCATGAAGAAAGTTCAATTCACCGAGACCGTGCTGCGCGACGCGAACCAGAGCCTCATCGCCACGCGTCTGCCCTACGACAAGTTTGAGCCTATTCTGGAGACCATCGACCGGGCGGGCTTTTACTCCGCCGAGGTCTGGGGCGGCGCCACCTTTGACGTCTGCCTGCGTTTTCTGGGCGAGGATCCCTGGGAGCGGCTGCGGAAGATCCGCGAGAAGATGCCCAACACCAAACTGCAGATGCTGCTGCGCGGCCAGAACATCCTCGGCTACAAGCACTACAGCGACGACGCGGTGCGCCGTTTCGTCCGCGCGAGCGTCCGCAACGGTATCGACATCATCCGTATTTTCGACGCGCTCAACGACACCAACAACCTGAAGGTCGCGGTAGAGGAGACCGTCAAGTCCGGAGCTATGGCCTCCGGCGCCATCTCCTACACGACCTCTCCCGTCCACACGCTCGCGAAGTATGTGGAGATCGTCAAGGAACTCAAGGAGATGGGCGTGGCCTCCATCTGCATCAAGGACATGGCCGGTATCCTCTCCCCCAAGTGCGCTTACGACCTCGTCTCCGCCATCAAGGACGCCGTCGATCTGCCCGTCGTCATGCACACGCACTGCACCACGGGCCTGGCCTTCATGACCTATCTGAAGTCCATCGAGGCCGGCGCCGACGTGATCGACACCGCGATCTCCCCCTTCTCCGGCGGCACCTCCCAGCCCGCCACCGAGACGCTCAACTTCACGCTCAAGGAGATGGGCTATGAGACGGGTCTGGACGACAAGGCCCTGCTCAAGATGGCGAGCTTCTTCAAGCCCGTCCGCGCCGAGTTCCTGGAAAAGGGCACGCTCAACCCGATCTCCCTGACTACCGACACCCAGTGCCTGACCTATCAGATCCCGGGCGGCATGCTCTCGAACCTCCTCAGCCAGCTCAAGACGCTCAACGCGCTCGACAGATTCGAGGAGACCCTGCTGGAGACCCCGCGTGTCCGCAAGGACATGGGCTATCCCCCGCTGGTCACGCCCACCAGCCAGCTGGTCGGCACCCAGGCCGTGCAGAACGTCCTGGCCGGCGAACGCTACAAGAACGTCGGCGCCGAGATCAAGGCCTACTGCCGCGGCGAATACGGCAGAACGCCCGCCCCGATTGACCCCGAAGTCCGCGCCAAGATCCTGGCCGGCGAGAAGCCCATCGAGGGCCGCTATGCCGACACCCTGCCCACCGACATCTACGAGAAGGCCGCCGAGCATCTGGGCGACACCGCCCGCTGCGAGGAGGACGTGCTCAGCTACATCGCCTTCCCCCAGGTCGCCGAGAAGTTCTTCGAGGAGCGCAAGGCGAAGGAAGAGCAGGTCTGCAAGTACAGCATCGTCGCTGTGGAGGAATAAGACATGAGTTTTGGAGACGCCTGTTTATACTCCGTGGCGGGTCTGCTCGTCGTCTTCTTCGCGCTGGTCCTGCTGATGATCATCATCAAGCTGATGACGGTGATCGGCGACGCCGCAGAGAAGAACAAAAAAGCCGTCCCCGCCGCCGTGGGTCCCATCCCCGCGCCGGAGGCCGCGGCCGAGAGCTTTACGCTCAGGCAGACCGGCCCCATGGCTCCCGGCAGCGCCGGCGAGCTCAAGCTCTATGACACCGAGCCGCGCGTGGCCGCCATGCTGATGGCCATCGTCGCCGACGAGCTGAAGACCCCGATCAACGAGCTGCGCTTTCTTTCGATTAAGGAGATCAAGGAGGATTCCGACAAATGAAGTATAAGATCACTCTGAAGGGCAAGACCTACGAGGTCGAGGTCGAGCGCGGCGAGGCCATGCTGCTCGACGAGTACGACGCTGTCGCGCCCATCCCGACCGCCGCTCCGGCCGCACCCGCTCCGATGCCCGCCGCTCCCGCGGCCGCCCCTGCTCCTGCCGCTCCCGCTGCCGCCGCAGTTGCCGCCGGTACGCCCGTGACCGCTCCCCTGCCCGGCAATGTCCTGCAGGTCAAGGTATCCGTCGGCCAGGCCGTCAAGGCCGGCGATGTGCTCGTCATCATCGAGGCCATGAAGATGGAAAACGAAGTCGCCGCTCCGAGCGACGGCGTGGTCAAGCAGATCGTCGCCAACAAGGGCGCAGTCGTCGCCACCGGCGATACCCTGCTCGTGATCTGAGGGCCTGCCCATGAGTATTCTGGATACTTTGGGCCGTCTTGCCCAGACCTCAGGCTTCTACATGCTCTTTGCCGACTGGCGCCAGATCGTGATGATCCTGCTGGCCTGCATCCTGCTGTACCTCGGTCTGGTCAAGAAGTTCGAGCCCCTGCTGCTGATCGGCATCGCCTTCGGCATGCTGCTGACCAATCTTCCCGGCTCCAACATGTACCATCCCGAGCTGTGGGATCTGTATATCGCCAATGGCACCCCCGTCGCCGAGCTGACGGAGGAGCTGCAGAGCTATGTGGCCGCGCACGGCTATGTGTTTGCCAACGATATCGTCCACATGAGCTTTACCGAGATCATCCACTCCGGCGGCCTGCTGGACATCCTCTATATCGGCGTCAAGTCCGGCCTCTACCCCTCCCTGATCTTCATGGGCGTCGGCGCGATGACGGACTTCGGTCCCCTGCTCGCCAACCCCAAGAGCCTGCTGCTCGGCGCCGCCGCGCAGTTCGGCATCTTCGCCGCCTTCCTGATGGCTATCGGCCTGTTCAAGTTCCCCGCGAACGTCGCCGCGTCCATCGGCATCATCGGCGGCGCAGACGGCCCCACTGCCATCTGGCTGACCTCGAAGCTCGCGCCCGACTATCTGGCACCCATCGCGATCGCCGCCTACTCCTACATGGCGCTGATCCCGCTGATCCAGCCGCCGGTCATGCGTCTGCTGACCACCAAGAAGGAGCGCGAGATCAAGATGGAGCAGCTGCGCCCCGTCTCGAAGAAGCAGAAGATACTCTTCCCGATCATCGTGACCATCTTCGTCTGCCTGCTCCTGCCCTCCGTCGCTCCCCTGCTCGGCTGCCTGATGCTCGGCAACCTCTTCAAGGAGTGCGGCCTGACCGACCGTCTGAGCGACACCGCGCAGAATGCGCTGATGAACATCGTGACGATCTTCCTGTCCACCTCCGTCGGCGCGACCGCCGTGTACTACCGCTTCCTGACCCCGCAGACCCTGTTCATCATCGTGCTTGGCCTGATCGCCTTCGAGTTCGCTACCGTCGGCGGCCTGCTGCTGGGCAAGCTGATGTGCATCCTCTCCGGCGGCAAGATCAATCCGCTGATCGGCTCCGCGGGCGTCTCCGCCGTGCCGATGGCCGCCCGCGTCAGCCAGATGGAGGGCGCGCGCGCCAATCCCTCCAACTTCCTGCTGATGCACGCCATGGGTCCGAACGTGGCCGGCGTGATCGGCTCCGCCGTGGCCGCGGGCTTCCTGCTCGCCGTATTCGGAGGATGACGTCAGAAGAAACTCGCTCCATTTCAAAAGAACGTCCCCGCTTCCGTTGGAAGCGGGGACGTTCTTTCATTTATTCAGCTCTTAGGCGTTCGTCTCTCAGAGCTGCGGGCCGGCGGCAACGAGCGCCTTGCCTGCCTCGTTGGTCTCGTACTTGACGAAGTTCTTGATGAAGCGGCCGGCCAGATCCTTGGCCTT
>CAMJQX010000101.1 GCA_946408145.1 uncultured Clostridia bacterium | reverse complement strand
CCGGTGACGCGCATCGCGCCGTAGACATAGGAGCGGCCGGAGAGCGGATCGCGGATCGCGCCGCCGATGCAGGTGGCCGCGCCGCCGAAGGGCTCGATCTCGGTCGGGTGGTTGTGGGTCTCGTTCTTGAACAGCAGCAGCCAGGGCTCGGTCACGCCGTCCACAGTCACGTCGATCTTGACGGTGCAGGCGTTGATCTCCTCGCTCTCGTCGAGCTTGTCGAGCTTGCCCGCATTTTTCAGCGCCCTGGCGGCGAGCGTGCCGATATCCATGAGGCAGATCGGCTTTGTGCGGCCGAGGGCCCTGCGCGCGGCGAGGTAATCGTCGTAGGCGCTCTGCAGCAGCGGGTCCTCAAAGCGCACTTCATCGATGACGGTGTTGAAGGTCGTGTGCCGGCAGTGATCGGACCAGTAGGTGTCCAGCACGCGGATCTCGGTGATGGTCGGCTCGCGGCCCTCGCCCTTGAAATAGTCCTGACAGAAGGCGATGTCGTCCGCGTCCATGGCGAGGCCGTAATCGTGTACGAAAGCCTCCAGCCCCGCGCGGTCGAGGCTGTTGAAGCCCGTAAGCGTCTCTACGCCCGTGGGGATGGCGTAGTCTGCCGCCAGCGTCTCCGGCTTTGCCAGAGACGCTTCGCGCGCCTCGACGGGGTTGATGACGTATTTCTTGATCTCGTCGATCTCACTCTCGCTGAGCGCGCCGTACAGGGCATAGACCCTGGCCGAACGGATCAGCGGGCGCTCGCCCTGCGAAATGATCTGGATGCACTGGGCGGCGGAGTCGGCGCGCTGATCGAACTGGCCGGGGAGGTACTCCACGGCGAAAACCGCCGCGTCTCCGACGTCGATCGTATCGGATGCGATATCCAGCTGCGGCTCGGAAAAGACGGTGCGGATCGCGTAGCGAAACAGCTCCTCGCCGATGTTTTCCGCGTCATAGCGGTTGAAGAGCCGCACTCTTTCGAGAGAAGCGATGCCGAGCAGGGAGCGGGCGTCATTCAAAAGCGCGCGGGCCTCGTTGTCGAGCCCGGGCTTTTTCTCCACAAATACTCTGTATACCATCTCAGGCCTCCGTGACCGCGCGCAGGGCACGCTGACCGATATCACTGCGGCAGTATGCGTTGTCGAAGCGGACCTGCAAGGCCAGCGCATAGGCGTCCCGAATGGCCTGCGGCAGCGTGTCCGCCACAGCAGTGCAGCCGACGACGCGGCCGCCGTTCGTGACGAGCCGCCCGTCCTTCAGCGCAGCGCCCGCCACATAGACCCGATCTGCGATCGCCTCCGGGATCTCGAGCGGAAAGCCTTTTTCATAGTGCTCGGGGTAGCCCTTCGAGGCGAGGATCACGCAGCAGGCGGACTTGTCGGAGAAGCTGACCTCGACCTCGGACAGCCTCTCCTCGGTGACGGCGCGCATGATCGTGAACAGGTCGCTCTCCAGCAGCGGGAGCACGACCTGCGTCTCGGGGTCGCCGAAGCGGCAGTTGTACTCGATGACCTTCGGCCCGTCCTTCGTGATCATCAGGCCGAAGTACAGGCAGCCCTTGAAGGGGCGGCCCTCAGCCTTCATGGCGGCGACGGTGGGCAGGAAGATCTCGTCCATGCAGCGTTTCGCGACCGCCTCGGTATAATACGGATTCGGGGCGACGGTGCCCATGCCGCCGGTATTGAGCCCGGTGTCATTGTCCCCGGCGCGTTTGTGATCCATCGAGGACACCATGGGGACGATCGTCTTCCCGTCGGTAAAGGCCAGGACGGAGACCTCGGGACCCTCAAGGAATTCCTCGACGACGATCTGCTCGCCGCTCCTGCCGAACTTGCGGTTCTGCATCATCTCGATGACGGCGGCGCGGGCTTCCTCGCGGGTTTGGGCGATGATGACGCCCTTGCCGAGGGCGAGCCCGTCGGCCTTGATAACCGTAGGAAGGGGAGCGCTCTCCAGATACCGGAGGGCCGCCTCCATGTCGTCAAAGCTCTCATAGCGCGCAGTGGGGATGCCGTACTTTTTCATGAGCCTCTTCGCGAAGACTTTGCTCCCTTCAATAAGGGCGGCGTCGGCTCGCGGGCCGAAGCAGGGCACGCCGATCTCCTCGAGCGCGTCTACGCAGCCGAGCACCAGAGGATCGTCCGGCGTGACCACGGCGTAGTCGATGGCGTTATCCTCCGCAAAGCTCACGATGGAGGCGATATCCTTCGCTCCGATGGGGACGCAGACCGCATCGCGCGCGATCCCGCCGTTGCCGGGCAGGGCGAAGATCTCGGTGATCGCAGGGTTCTCTTTGAGCTTCTTGATGACGGCGTGCTCGCGCCCGCCGCCGCCAACCACAAGAACCTTCATGTCTTTCTCCTCAATGGTGGAACAGGCGCATGCCGGTGAAGGCCATGACCATTCCGTATTTGTTCGCGGTGTCGATCACGTGGTCGTCGCGGATGGAGCCGCCCGGCTCGGCGATATACTGCACGCCGGACTTGCGGGCGCGCTCGACGTTGTCGCCGAAGGGGAAGAAGGCGTCGGAGCCGCAGGTGACGCCGCTCTGGGTGGCGATCCAGGCCTTTTTCTCTTCCGCGGTCAGCACCTCGGGGCGGACCTTGAACACGCGCTGCCACTCGCCGTCGCGCAGCACGTCGTCATACTCGTCGGAAGTGTAGATGTCGATGGCGTTGTCACGGTCGGGGCGGCGGATCCCGTCGACAAACTGCAGGCCAAGCACCTTGGGGTGCTGACGCAGATACCAGTTGTCCGCCTTGGAGCCGGCGAGGCGGGTGCAGTGGATGCGGCTCTGCTGGCCGGCGCCGACTCCGATGGCCTGTCCGTCCTTGACGTAGCAGACGGAGTTGGACTGCGTGTACTTGAGCGTGATGAGGGCGACGATCATGTCGATCTTCGCCTGCGCGGGCAGCTCTTTGTTCTCCGTCACAATGTTCTGCAGCAGCGCCTCGTCGATCCTGAAGTTGTTGTGGCCCTGCTCGAAGGTGACGCCGAAGACGTCCTTCTGCTCCTGCGCGGCGGGGACGTAGTCGGGATCGATCTGCACGACGTTGTAGTTGCCCTTTTTCTTCGTTTTGAGGATGGCAAGCGCCTCCTCGGTGTAGCCCGGAGCGATCACGCCGTCCGAGACCTCGTCCTTGAGGTAGGCGGCTGTGGCGGCGTCACAGACGTCGCTGAGCGCGGCCCAGTCGCCGTAGGAGCAAAGGCGGTCGGCGCCGCGGGCGCGGATGTAGGCGCAGGCAATGGGGGAGAGCTCGGCGTCCTCTGCGACGAAATAGATGTGCCGGTCCACCTCGCTCAGCGGGAGGCCGACGGCGGCGCCGGCCGGGGAGACATGCTTGAAGGAGGCGGCGGAGGGAAGACCCGTGGCCTCCTTCAGCTCCTTGACAAGCTGCCAGGAGTTGAGCGCGTCGAGGAAATTGATGAAGCCCGGGCGGCCGTTGAGCACGGTGACGGGCAGCTCGCTTCCGTCCTTCATAAAGATCTTCGCGGGCTTCTGATTGGGGTTGCAGCCGTATTTGAGTTCAAATTCTTTCATATCTCTCTCCTCAATCGCCGAGATTCTTATTGAAAAGCTTTACCTCGCCCTTGACGTTCGTGTAGAGCGAGACCTTGTTGTCGTTGTTGAGCGCGGCCCAGACCTCCTCGGGCTCGGGCATGTCGATCTGGAGAGGCTCGCCGGAGAAGCTGGGCAGGGGGGAGCCGTCCCCCTGATAGGTGCTGATGAAGTAGCCTCTGCCCTCGTCGCAGCCCTCGTAGCTGTAGAAGCAGCGGAGGCAGCGGCCGTCCACGTGCTTGAGGATCGACAGCTCAAAGCTCCCGTCGGCATGGCAGATGGCGGAGATGCGCGGGGTCCAGTTCGGTTCGTCGGGTTCGTACTCGCGCGTGGCCAGTGCCGCGCGGAAGTCGCCCATATCGCGGATGGTATCGGTCTGGTTGCCGTTGGTGACGATCAGATCATCCCCCATGCTGCGCACGGGGTGGTAGATGATGAGGCTGGGATCGATGAGCTTCGAGGGTTCGAAGGCCTCGGTGCGGATGCCGTCCTCGGTCAGTGAGAAGATGCGGTTGCGGCTGTTGGCGCTGCGGCCCATGATGAAGTAATAGACGCGGTCCTTTCCCACGGCGATGCCTCTGCCGGGATAGGGATTGTTTCTCAGGAATGCGAGGAAATCCGTCATTGTCTGTACTCCTTTTCTTTTTGGATCTGGGAGGAGACCAGCTCGGCCGCCTCGGGAAGAATGACCCACTCGGCGCGCTCCATGACGCGCTTCTGCAGGCTTTGCGGGGTATCGTCGGGCAGGATACTGACGGCCTTCTGCAGGATGATGCGGCCGCCGTCGGGGATCTCGTTGACAAAATGCACGGTGGCGCCGGTGACCTTGACGCCGTAGGCAAGCGCGGCCTCGTGGACCTTGAGCCCGTAGAAGCCCTTGCCGCAGAAGGAGGGGATCAGCGAGGGGTGCACGTTGATGATGCGGCGCTCAAAGCGCTTGGTGAAGCGCTCGCTGAGGATGCTCATGAAGCCCGCGAGCACGATCAGATCAATCCTGTTTTCCTCCAGCGCCGCGATCAGCGCATCCTCGAAGGGCTCCTGTCCGCCGCAGTCCTTCTTCGTGATGGTCAGAGCGGGGATGCCCGCCTCGGCCGCGCGGGTCAGCGCATAGGCAATGGCGTTGTTCGAGATCACAAGCACGATCTCGCCGCTTTTGAGAACCCCGCTCTTCTGCGCGTCGATCAGCGCCTGCAGGTTGGTTCCGCCGCCGGAGACAAGCACCGCGATCCTGGTCTTATCCATGGCGGCCTCCTTTCAAAAGCTGAAGAAAGGGGATGAACAGGCCGCCGATGCTGTTGCCGAGCACGACCAGCAGCAGGAACAGCAGCGACTGCGCCCGGAAAACGGTCCCGGCAAGGGAGAAGTAGAACATGTCGGCGATCGAGTGTTCAAAGCCGGAGAGGACGAAGACCGGGATGCAGAACAGGATGCCCAAAACCGTCTTTTTTTCCCGGAAGGTCCAGACGGCCACATACATGAGCAGACCGCAGAAGCAGCCGCGCAGCAGCGTCTGCATCGGCAGCTGCGTCAGGCGTTTTTCGCAGGCGGCGAGCGCGGCCTCTCTCAGCTGCGGCAGGGCGGCGGCGATCAGCAGGCCGAAGAGCAGCGTGCCGAGGAAATTGCCGAGCAGCCCCGTGAAGGTCAGCTTCAGCGCCTCCGCGCTGTGGTCGCCGAGGAGAAAGCCGACCTTGCCGGTGTAGAGATTGAAGCCGAAGTAGCAGATAGCGAGCAGCGCGATGCAGAACAGCAGCGCGCCGAGGTAGCGGTTGTCGCAGGAGAGCAGCACCGTGCCGCCGATGGAGACCATGCAGCCGGCGAGGATACCGTCGATCAGCCAGCTTTTCAGCATAGGACGATCCTCTCTTCCCCTTCGACGATCTCGCCGATCAGATAGGCCTCCACACCGCGGCCGCACAGTGCGTCTATCGCCTGATCCACGGAATCACGAGCGACGATCAGACTCATGCCGACGCCCATATTGAAGGTGTTGAACATGTCCCTTTCGGGGATGCGGCCGCGCTCCCGGATCAGATCAAAGATCGCGGGCGTGCGGATGGCGGCCTTTTCGATTTTTGCGCAGAGCCCGTGCGGAACGGAGCGGGGAATGTTTTCGTAGAAGCCGCCGCCGGTGATATGGCTGATGCCGTGGATCTTTGCGAGCTCCAGGGCCGCGATCACGGGTTTTACATAGATGCGCGTCGGCGTCAGCAGCGCCTCGCCCAGCGGACGCCCGAGCTCCGGGATCGTCTGCCCGAGATCGGCGTGCTCGACGTCGAAGACCTTGCGCACGAGGGAGTAGCCGTTCGAGTGGATGCCGCTGGAAGGCAGCGCGATGACGACGTCGCCCGGACGCATGCTGCTCGGGTCGATGATCTTCGCCTTGTCGACGATGCCGACGGAGAAGCCGGCCAGATCGTAATCATCCGGCTGCATCGTGCCGGGGTGCTCGGCCGTCTCGCCGCCGATCAGCGCGCAGCCTGCCTGCACGCAGCCCTCGGCCACGCCTGCGACAAGCGCGGCGACCTTTTCGGGCTCGTTTCTGCCGATGGCGATGTAGTCGAGGAAAAACAGGGGCTTTGCGCCGCAGCAGATGATGTCGTTGACGCACATGGCCACGCAGTCGATGCCCACGGTGTCGTGCCTGTCCATAAGCTGCGCGATGCGCTGCTTGGTGCCGACGCCGTCGGTGCCGGAGACCAGCACCG
>CAMJQX010000100.1 GCA_946408145.1 uncultured Clostridia bacterium | reverse complement strand
CGGCGGGCGTTGCGGCAGGAGCAGTAGCCGACGGAGAGCTTGCCGTCGTACTTGTCCAGCCAGTGGGAGATATGCTCGATGGAGACGGACTTGTTCTCGTGCTCGATCGCCTTTTCAACCGGGATGACATGCATGCCGATGCCGTCGCCGCCGGGAGGGATCAGGTGCGTTTTGCCCTCGAGAGGCAGGAAGGTCATTTTGTCGAATGCATCCGCGAGCTCGGGGTATTTCTCGACCTGCCAGAGCACCATGTTCGTCATCTCGGCGATGCCGGGGACGAAGAGCTGGACATACCACTGCTTCTCGTGCTGCGGGTTTTCCCAGTTGTACTCCACGATGCCGTGCATGGCGGCGTCGGTGAGCAGCTCCTCGATCCGCGCCTCGGACTTGCCGGTGAGCTTTGCGATCTCCGCGGTGGTCTTGGGCTTGCGCAGGCCCATTTTCAGCATGACCGCCGCGATCTCATCGTTGGAACAGGCGCGGTCGAGAATGGTGTACTCAGGGTCGTTCTCGGTCAAACGCTTGAAACCGAACTTGTAGGGGAGGCGGTCGGTGATCATTTTGCCAAGATCAAACAGAATCTCTCTTGCCATAGCTTCTTCTCCTTTCGATATCGAAATATGAATCGGTCCATTTATATGAATTCATATTTTCACAGAATAAGATTAACACACAAGGCATAAAAAGTCACTATACAATCTCTTTGATTCTGCCGAATTTTTGTGCGTTTTGCCGCATTTCAATCCCGACTTGACCGCAAAGGAGGAAAGGAATATAGTATGTATCGGTCACTGCTCCCGAGGCGGACGCAGCACGTTCCATCGGAAATACCGCCTGCTCCTGCAGGCTTTGAAAGCAAGGAGAAATACCATGTCCTGTACTACCGTTCTTGTCGGCAAGCTTGCCAGCAACGACCGCTCCACGATGATCGCCCGGACGGACGACGGCCATTTCGACGTCAAGAAGCTCATTGTCGTCGAGCCGAAGGATCAGCCCCGCAAATACAAGTCCGTGATCTCCCATGCCGAGGTCGAGCTGCCGGAGGAGCCGATGCGCTATACGGCCTGCCCCAGTGTGGATCCGCAGCATGGGATCTGGGCCGCCACCGGCATCAATGCCGCGAACGTCGGCATGACCGCGACCGAGACGATCACCTCCAATCCCCGCGTTCTGGCCGCAGACCCGCTCGTCGCGTATCAGAAGGCCAAAAGCAGACGCGAAAAGGACATTCCCGGCGGGCTCGGGGAAGAGGACTTCGTCGTGCTTGTCCTGCCCTATATCCGTTCGGCGCGCGAGGGGGTGGAGCGTCTGGCCTCGCTGCTGGAGACCTACGGTACATACGAATCCAACGGCATCGCCTTCAACGACGAGAATGAGATCTGGTGGATGGAGACCATCGGCGGCCATCACTGGATCGCGCGCCGCGTGCCGGATGAGGTCTGTGTCATCAACCCGAATCAGTTCGGCATGGACGGCTTCGATCTGGAGGATGCCTTCGGCGAGCAGAAGGCGAATATGTGCTCAAGGGATCTGCGGGAGTTCATCGACCTGAACCATCTGGACCTCAATCAGGGCGGCGTTTTCAATCCGCGCGCGGTCTTCGGATCCCGCCGGGACATGGATCATATCTACAACACGCCGCGCGCCTGGTTCATGGGCCGCTATCTCGCCCCGACCCGCTTCCGCTGGGAAGGGGAGGGAGCTGATTTCACGCCGGAGAGCGACAACATCCCCTGGTCGCTGATCCCGGAGCGAAAGCTCGCCGTGGAGGACGTCAAATACATGCTCTCCTCGCACTATCAGGGCACGCCCTATAATCCCTACACGAGCCACGACACCGGCAAGCGCGGCATGTACCGCTCCATCGGCATCAACCGCACCGGCGTCACCTCCGTCTGCCAGATCCGCAGCGGTGTTCCCGAAAAGCTCAAGGGCCTTGAGTGGATCTGCTTCGGCTCCACCACCTTCGACGCGCTGCTGCCGGTCTACCCCTGCGTACCGAAGATGCCGCGCTATCTGAGCGAGGTCTCGCTGGATGTGAGCACGGAAAACTTCTATTGGGTGAGCAGGCTCATCGGCGCGCTGGCAGACGCAAATTATGCGGCCTGCATTCAGGACATCGAGCGCTATCAGACGGCCGTCATGACCGCGGGCCGCCGGATCGTCGCCGAGTACGACCGTAAATTCGCCGAGAGCGGAACGGATGCTCTTCTGACAGAGGCGAACGAAAAGCTCTGCAAAATGGCAAAGGAGGAGTCGACCCATACGCTCAACAAGGTGCTCCTGACCGCGAGCGAGCATATGAAAAACGGCTACAGGCTCGCCGACAACTGAAATATAGTAAGCCCGTACAGCAAACGATGTTGTACGGGCAGATTTTATGTTCGGCACTGCATGCCGGTGTTGTCGATATAGGTGTCGCCCTCCAGCAGGATCTGCGAGATCGGCACGATCGTGTAGCCGTCGGCGATCAGGGCTTCGAGGATTTCCGGCAGGGCCTCCGGCGTGTGTTCGGCCGCGTTGTGGAACAGGACGATGCTTCCGGGCTTGACGCGCTGCAGCACGCGCTGTGTGATCTCCGCCGCTGAAATGCCTTTCCAGTCGAGACTGTCCACATCCCACTGGATTGGCTCCATTCCCATCTCGCGGACCGCGGTGATCACATGATCGTCGTATTCGCCGTAGGGGCATCGAAAGAGCGTCGGCGCCGTCCCGGTGATCGCAGCGATCCTGTCGTTGCAGGATGTGATGTCGGCTTTGATCTGCTCCGCGGTGAGCTGGGAGAAATGGGCGTGGCTGGAGGAATGGTTCATGACCTCGTTGCCGTTGTCGCTCAGCGCCTTGACGGACTCCGGGTATTTTTCCACCCAGCTGCCGACCACGAAAAATGTGGCGTGTATCCCGTATTTGTTCAGAATATCGATCAGCGTCTGCGTGTCCTCGTTTCCCCAGGCGGCGTCGAAGGAGATCGCGGCGACTTTGTCCCGCCGCTGGACGCAGTAGACCGGCAGCTGCCGCTGCGATGCGGATGCGCCAACCATCACCGGGCTGTTGACCGTCCAGAAGATCAGGGTCACGGCGAGCAGCAGCGCCAGAGCGGAGAGGACGCGTTTATGTTTATGCAGTACGGGCATGAACTCTTCCAAAGCAATCACTCCTTTTGCTTCATCCTATGCCTGGCCTCGGCGGAATATGGTTGATATCGTCCGCGAAATATGATAAAATCCACTCGGATGTGATAAAATGCGTATCTTAGGGATTGACCCCGGCATCGCCACGATCGGCTTCGGGGTGATCGAATCGGAGAAGAATACAAACAGGCTTCTCAAGTGCGGCGTGATCTCCACGCCGGCGCACACCAGCCTCTCCAGCCGCCTGGAGCAGATCTACAACGACATGTGTGATCTGCTGGAGATCTTCAAGCCGGATGCTGTGTCTGTTGAGGAGCTTTTTTTCAACACCAATATCACGACCGGCATCGCCGTGGCGCACGGCAGGGGCGTGATCCTGCTCGCCTGTCAGAAGGCCGGCGTGCAGATCTACGAGTACACGCCGCTGCAGGTCAAGCAGGCTGTGGTCGGCTATGGCCGCGCCGAGAAAAAGCAGGTCATGGACATGGTGCGCCGGATCTGCAATCTGCCGGCGCCGCCCAAGCCGGACGACGCGGCAGACGCGGTCGCGCTGGCCCTCTGCCACGCGCGCAGCGCCACATCGCTTCTGAACAAAGGAGAACGAGACGAATGCTCCACCATCTGAACGGGACCGTTGCCGAGCTTGGCCAGAACCTGGTCGTGGTCGACTGCGGAGGCATCGGCTTTGCCTTGAACGCAACGCTCAACACCATTTCAAAACTGAAGATCGGAGAGAAGAGCAAGCTCTATGTGGCCGAGGCGATAGGGGAGACCAACTTCGATCTCTACGGCTTTGCAGAGAAGACCGAGAAGCGCTGCTATGAGATGCTCGTCTCCGTCTCCGGCATCGGCCCGAAGGCGGCACTGTCGATCCTCTCCTATACGACGCCGGAGGGCCTCGCGCTTTCGATCATGAATAACGACGTCAGGAGCCTGACCGCGGCGCCCGGTATCGGCAAAAAGATCGCGCAGCGCGTGATCCTTGAGCTGAAGGACAAGATCGCCAAGGAGATGGACAGCTCGGAGATCAGCATACCGGCCGTAAGCACCCCGAGCCCGACGGAAAACAGCAATGTGAGCGACGCCGTGACGGCGCTGACCGTCCTCGGTTACAGCAGCGCCGAGGTCGCGCCGATCCTCAAGCAGCTGGATCTGAGCGGCATGGACGCCGAGCAGATCATCAAGGCGGTCCTGCGCCACATGGTGAAGTGAGAATACAGGAGACGATATGAGCATCAATTTTTCTGAAGACGCCGGCAGCGAGATCATCACGACCACGGCCAGCCTTCCCGAAGACAGCGGCGAGGGTTCCCTTCGCCCGCGCACGATCGCGGAGTATATCGGGCAGGAAAAGGCCAAGGGCAACCTGGAGATCTTTATCCATGCCGCCAAAATGCGCGGAGAGGCGCTGGATCACGTGCTGCTGCACGGCCCCCCGGGACTCGGCAAGACCACGCTCGCCGCGGTGATCGCCAATGAGATGGGCGTCAACATGCGCATCACCTCCGGGCCCGCAATCGAAAAGCCGGGCGATCTGGTGGCCATGCTGACCAATCTCAACGAGGGCGACATCCTCTTTGTCGATGAGATCCACCGTCTCAACCGCGCCTATGAGGAGATCCTCTATCCCGCGATGGAGGACTACGCGATCGACATTATCCTGGGCAAGGGCCCTTCCGCAAATTCGCTGCACCTCGATCTGCCGCATTTCACGCTTATCGGCGCGACGACGCGCTCCGGCCAGCTGACGGCGCCGCTGCGCGACCGCTTCGGCGTTTCGCTCCGCCTGGAGCTCTACACGCCGGAGGAGCTCAAACGCATCGTGGAGCGCTCCGCAGGAATTCTGGAGGTGGAGATCGACCCGCGCGGCGCCTATGAGATCGCCTCCCGCTCCCGCGGCACGCCGCGTATCGCAAACCGCCTCCTGCGCCGTGTGCGGGACTACGCGCAGGTCAAGGCCGACGGCGTCATCACCCGGGAGGTCGCGGATGAAGCGCTCTCCCGGCTGGAGGTCGACAAGCTGGGGCTGGACGCGCTGGATCGCCGGATGCTCCGTGCAATCATCGAATACTACAACGGCGGACCGGTCGGCCTCGATACCCTGGCGGCGACCATCAACGAGGAGGCCGTCACGCTGGAGGATATGTACGAGCCCTACCTGCTCCAGATGGGTTTCCTGACCCGTACGCCGCGCGGACGCTGCGTGACGAAACGGGCGTATGAGCATCTCGGGATCGCATATCTGGGCCAGCAGACCCTCGATATTTGAGTTTTCGGTTAAAAAAGATAAAAAGATTGAAGCGAAAGCTATTGACTTTGTTTCAAGCTGCGCTATAATACAAACTGTAGATTTGGCGCGTTATTGGTATTTTTGCAATGGATTACGTGCATTTGGACGACATTGCTCTGCAGTCTCTGGCCGTCTCAGGCGACCGGGAGGCTGAGGAAGCTCTCTGCGAACGCTATATGCGTCTGGTTCGCAAGTGCTCCCGTCCGCTTTTCCTTGCGGGCGGCAGCGGTGAGGATCTGATACAGGAGGGGATGATCGGGCTCCTGTCAGCGATCCGCAAGTTCGACCCGGAGGGCGGCAGTTCGTTTCATTACTTTGCAGAAATCTGCATTTACAGGCGCCTTCTTTCAGCCATCAAGTCCGCATCCAATACAAAGCATCTCCCGCTCAACGACGGTCTTTCTCTCGAGCAACTCTCGGAAGATTCAGATTCGCAGCTATCGGCAACTCCAGAGGTTTTCCGGCAGGACCCGGAAGATCTGGTTCTGGCCAGAGAGAGCAAGGAAGAACTTTACGCAGCCTTTTCCCGCTGCCTGTCCAAAATGGAAAACAGCGTCCTGAGCTTTTATCTGGACGGCCTTTCCTATCGCGAGATCGCCGCCCGCCTCAGCAAAGACGAGAAGGCGGTCGACAACGCTGTGCAGCGGATAAGACGTAAGCTGGCGCGGAACCTTAACCCTGGCGAAATCAGTGAAAACTGATCGCAAATACAGCCGATACGGCAACAATCAAAGAGAGGATTCAAAATGTACGAAGACAAGACCTTAGTTTGCAAAGAGTGTGGTAAGGAGTTCGTGTTTACCGCCGGTGAGCAGGAGTTCTATGCTGAGCGCGGCTTCCAGAACGAGCCCCAGCGCTGCAAGCCCTGCCGTGACGCCCGCA